>JBBQCQ010000244.1:0-6131 GCA_038318835.1 Gemmatales bacterium
AGCCCGACCTGGCCATCCTCGTCGGTATCGAGTTCCTTGAACCAACTCGGCAGTTCTTTGGGCATCTTGCCGAAGCGGAGGACGATCGGCTTGGGTTCTTCGAGTGGAATCTGGCCGCGGGTATCGTTGCCGGACCCGCCCCAGTTTTGCTGATCGCGGCCGTAGTATTGTTGGTTCGGGTCGTAGTTCGAGCGGCCGCCACCACCACCCATGCGGTAGGCCATGTACGCCTGACCTTCGCTCGCGTCGATGTAGCCATCGCGGTTGGCGTCGAACTGCTCGAAAACGTCCTTGAGCTTGTCAGTCGCTTGAGCTTCCTGGACGCTGATCCGGCCGTCCTTGTCGATGTCGTACCGGGCCAGGGCGCCGAGAGCCTGCGACGGGTCGCCCCCGGGTTGGCCGCTGGTCGGCGCCATCGTCGTGACCATCGGCGCGCCGCCGCCGCCTCGCTGGGCACGCATCGTTTCCATCCGCTTCGTCATCACATCGCGGTACTCGGCGAGGGTCACGGTGCCACTGGTGGGCAACGGTTCGCCGCCGAAGCGTTGGGACATGGCGTTGGATTGTTCGCGAGTGGCCGCGGGAATGCGGGAGTAGTCGAGGGTATCGCCGCTGCCGCCGTAGGAGGCCTGCAAGCGAGCGAATGCCTGGTCGGCGAAGCTACTCATGCCGCCGCCCATGCCGCCCCCACCCATCCCGCCGCGGTCGCCGCGATTGCTGCGGCCGCCGTCTTGCCCGTTATCGCGATTGACCTTCTTGCCGCCGCTATCGCGACCGCCGCTATCGCGACCGCCGCCGCCGGGGAACTGGCCGAGCGACGAGTCGGGGTTCATGCTGAGGGCAAAGATCGCCAGCCCCACGGGGGCGAGGAGTTTGCAGAGTTTCAAGAGGCGCACGGGGAGTCCCTCCAACCGGAATTTCGTTATGGTATACTAGCCCGGCGCGGGTGGATGTGTCACGAGCCATTCTCCAACCTATCATGGACCGTTCATATTCTCATTGCCGGAGTTGAGGCGATGCTACCGCCGTTCGAGATCGTGAACGCCGCCGTGGGACGAGGACCGTTCCGCGCGGTCGTGTTCGACTTCGACGGCACGCTGTCGCTCGTCCGCGAGGGGTGGGCCTTCCTCATGGCCGAACTCGGCCGCGATCACCTGGCGGAACAGCAACTCATCCGCGAGCCGGAAGCCGAACTGCTGACGTACCTCGAACGCGAAATGCTGCTGCTCAGCGGCAAGCCGAGCCTCTACCAGATGCGGCGGCTGGCCGAGGAAGTCGCGGCTCGCGGCGGCGTGGCCCCGAACGCCGACGCGATGCTGGGCGAGTTCCTGCGGCGACTGCTGGCGAAGATCGAAACGCGACTCGTGGGGCTGAAGACCGGCACCGCGACGCCGGCCGGCTGGTGCGTGCCGGGGTCGCACGAGTTGCTCGACGCCGTCCAGCGTCGCGGCGTGCCGCTGTACCTGGCCAGCGGAACCGACCGCGCCTTCGTCGAGTCGGACTTAAAGCTGCTCGACCTGGAACGCTACTTCGGCCCGCGTGTCTTCGCCCCGGCGAACAATACGCTGAACTTCGCGAAGCGCGACGTGATCGCCCGCATCCTCCGCGATGAGCGCATCCGTGGCGATGAACTCCTCGGCTTCGGCGACGGGTATTCCGAGACGGTCGAAGTGAAGGCGGTCGGCGGCGTGGCCATCGGCGTGACGAGCACCGAGCCGGGCGTGCCCGGCCCGAACGCGATGAAGCGCGAGATGCTGATCGGCCTGGGGGCCGACGTGATCGTGCCGGACTACCGCGACCCGGCGCTAGTCGCGTGGTTGTTCGGAAATGCGGAATTCGGAGTGTTGAGTGCGGAGTGAAAACCGATAACGCAGGTTTTGATTTTCACTCCGTATTCCGCACTCCGAATTCCGCATTGATCGAACCTCGCCTCGCCGACCGGCGTACCGCCGCTATAAGATTCCTCCGTCGAGACTTACCTCCTGTCGGATGTCGCTCATGGCGTGGCTGTCGAATCCGTCCGTTCTCATCGCTGGGCTGCTCCTGGCCTTGTACCAAATTCTCGCGGCCCTGCCGTGGCTGCGGGCCATCGACCCGAAAGGCTTCGACCGCGGCCTGAAGAACCCGACCGCTATCAGCTACGGCGTCCTCACCCTCGGCGGTCTCGGCCTCGGGTTCGCCGCGTTCCTCGGCTACACCGGGCAGAGTTCCAGCCTCACGCTGTACGGCAAGGTCTACGGGGCCGTCCTGCACTTGCAGTTGCTCGTGGATGGCTTCGTACTCGTGCCGCAACTGTTCGCATACCTGCTGCCGAAGACAGGGGCCGTTGCCCTGGCGGCGTTCCGCGAGAGCTGCCGTCAGCCGATGTTCTGGCTCATCGGCGGGTTCGCCGTGCTGCTCATGGCCGTCGCCATTGTCACGCCGTACTTCACGTTCGGCGACGACTACAAGATGATGAAGCAGATCGGCTTCGACATCACGAAGCTGGCCGCCATGCTGTTCGGCATCCTCGCGGCGAGCATTTCCATCAGCGAAGAAATCGAAGGCCGCACGGCCATCACGGTGATGAGCAAGCCGATTAACCGTCGGCAGTTCCTGTTCGGCAAGTTCGTCGGCATCCTGATGGCCTGCGCGGCGATGACGCTCATCCTCGGCTGGTTCCTGAACTGGGCACTGCTGGTCAACCCGGCCTACGACAAGATCAACGTGGCGGTGGACGACCTGGCCAATCAGGCCCGCGTGGCCATCGCGCCGACGCTCAAGGCCGCGGTGACGAGTTCCATCGGCCAGACGTTCGCGGAAGGGGCCGGCTTCTGGCTCGCGGATACGGCCGCTCACTCGGTTGGCCTGCTCCTCGGGTTCGGGCAAGTCATGATCCTGGTGGCGATCACGTCGGCTCTGGCCACCCGGCTGCCGTTCGTGCTGAATATCGTCATCGAACTGCTCGTGTACTTCCTCGGCAACCTCGCCCCGGTCGTGGTGAAGGTGACGGACCGCCTGCAAGAGCAGGGCGAAACCAGCACGGGCACGAGCCTGGTGCGGTTCTTCAGTCAACTGTTCGACACGTTCCTGCCGGCCCTCGACTCGTTCAACATGAGTCCGGCCATCGTCCGCGACACGCCACTGCCCCTCGGGGCGTTCACGCTCTACGTCCTGTCGGTGTTCGGCTATTCGATGCTGTACACGCTCATCGCTCTGCTGATCGGCCTGTTACTCTTTGAAGACCGCGACCTGGCGTGATGTGCCGGATATTCCGCCGGTCTGCGTCCGCGGGGGGCGGTTTGCCCTCCCTGCGGACGCGTGCCGTTTGGTAGTCTGAAATATCCTGCACGATAGGAGATCGCTCCCTTCCGCGACTCTCACCGAGGTTCCCCCGTGGACAGCGCATCCTCTCTCATCCCCACGTCCGGCGCGCTCGCGGCCACTCCGGGGCGGTCCTGGGCGGCCCGTCTGGCGTCCGTCGCGGCCGCCGTCCTGCTCGCCCTCACGATCCCCGTCGTGTACTTGTTCGTCGATTTGCTCGTGTGGCGGGGCAGCGTTCCCGAGTACACCGACCTGCCCGCCGCCCGACAGAAGGAATTCAAGGAGGAATGGGACCGCACCCTCGCCGCGCGCGACGAGATCACGAAATCGCTCGCGAAAGTGCGGCCGGTAGACAGCGAGGCGAAGACCGAAGACGTGCAGCACTGGCAGTGGCGATGGCAGGCGGTGACGCACCAGATGCTGACCGACCGCGTGGGGCCGGAGGCGGCCGACGCTTACCTGCGACTGCCCGAGAACGGCGGCGTGGCGATGCCCACCGACCAGCGACTCGGTGTGCTCTCGCTGATGGCCCGCGAGCGGCCGCACTGGACGATCTCGCTGCTCGCCCCGTTCGCTCGGTCGGCCGGGTGGTCGTGGAAGCCAGACGCCGAGTCCGGGGCGAACACGCCGTACCTCGCCGGCTTGTTCGTCATCCTCTTCCTGATGACGGCCACGCAGATCGGGCTATTGTTCACCGCCAGCCACTGGGCCGCATCGGCCGGGCTGGCCGCCGTCGTGCGAATGCGGCGGTCGATCTACGGCCACGCGAACCGGCTGAATCAGGTTGTCGTGCGTCGGCAGACCATGAAGGACGTGGCCACGCTGTTCACGGCGAAGCTCGAAACGATGGCCGACGGCCTTCGTGCCGCGGTCCTGCAAAGCTGGCGGCTGCCAACGGTGATCGTACTCGCGCTGCTCATGCTCGTCTCCGTGAACACCGGCGTCGCGCTCACGTTCCTGTTCCTGGCCGCGGTCGTGTGGTTCGCCGTCGGGCAGTTCGCCGCGTACTTCAGCCGCGATGGCCGCATCGCCGCCCGCCGAGCCGAAGCGCGGTTGTCGCAGATGAAGGAGAGTGTGTCGATTTTGCAACTGGTGAAGTGCTACCTCATGGAGGGCTTCAACCAGACCCGCGTCGAGCGACAACTCACCGACTATTCGCGGGCCGAGTGGCGACGGCTGCGGGGCGAATCGCTCTCCCGCCCCGCCGTGATCGCAGCCGCGATTCTCGCCGGCGTCGGCGTGCTGTACCTCGCCGGCCGGGCGGTGCTGCTCGGCGAGATGAGCGTGGCCGGCCTGGCCGCGAAAATCTTTGCCATTGGCATTTTGCTCTGGGCGGTGAGCGTGTGGGTCGGCGCGCGGGTCCGCATCCGTCGGGCGGCCGAGGCCGAGGTCGAAGTGACTGAGTTTCTCAACCGCCGGGCCGACACCGGCCAGACCATCGACGCCGAGTTCCTTCAGCCGATGGAACGCAAACTGGAACTGGTCGAACTGAGCATGCGCGAACCCGGCACCGGCCGCATGTTGTTGGAGAATGTCTCCGTCGCGATCCCGTCCGGCTCGCGGGTGGCCATCGTGGCCTCGGACCCGGAAGAGAGCCTGACGCTGGCCTTCTTGATGACTCGCTTCCTCGATCCGACAGGCGGCGAGGTCCGCATCGACGGCAAGAACACACGCTGGGTAACGCACGAATCGCTGCGGACGCAGGTGGCGATGGTGCTGCAACAGAACCTGATCTTCAGCGATACAGTCGCGAACAACATCGGCTGCGGCGACGGCGGGTACACGCTGCCGCAGATCATCGAGGCCGGCAAGATGGCCCACGCCCACCAGTTCGTGCAGCGTTTGCCCTACGGGTACGAGACGCTCGTCGGCGACGGCGGCGTATCGCTGCGGCCGGGCGAGAAACTCCGCGTCGCGCTCGCCCGTGCGGTGCTCCGCGATCCGTCGGTGCTGATTGTCGAGGAACCGGAACTGCCGATGGACGAGGACTCGCGGGCGCTGCTGGACGACGCCTACGAGCGGATCGCGGCCACGCACACGCAGGTCTTCCTGTCACGGCGGCAGTCGGTGTTGCGGCGGGCCGACCGCGTCGTGGTGCTGCACAAGGGCAAGGTCGCCGCCGCCGGCACGCACGAAGATCTGCTGAAGACGAACGACCTGTACCGCCACCTGCTGTTCAAGGAGATCACGGTGCCGAGCGCGGCGTAGTGATGTGAGTGGGCCATCGCCCAGGGACGGCCGGACCGGGGGGTTGGGCCACACACATCTTTCTGTCAACACTTCACAAGCCAGCCCTGGAATCGCCCTCCGACCCGCGCATCTACTTCGCCGCCGAGCGCACCCTGCTCGCGTGGGTGCGGACGGCCCTCGGCATCATCGGTCTCGGGTTCGTCGTCACGCGGTTCGGCGTCTTCCTCCGCCTCATCGCCCGGCCGGATGTTCACCCGACGCCGGCCGTCAACTCCACCGTGATCGGCGTCAGCCTCGTCGTTCTCGGAACGCTGACACTGCTCGGTGCCACGGTGCAGTACGTGCGGTTCTGCCGGGAACTTTCGCCGTTGCAGCGGCCCGCACGGTATTGGACGGGGTTCGCCACGATGGTGGCCTACGGCCTCGCCCTCGTCGGCGCGATCCTGGCCACGTACCTCACCCTGACGTGATCCATACACTACCCGGATGAACCTGGAACACGAACTCGCGGCCGCGCTAGCGGCCGCTGAACGGGCGGGGCAGTTCATCCGCACCGAGTACGAATCGTTCACCCCGATTCCGAACGCCCCCGCGACCATCAGCACGCACGTCGACAAGGGCTCGCAAGACCTGATCCT
>JBBQCQ010000245.1:0-6109 GCA_038318835.1 Gemmatales bacterium
AAGCGGGCCTTCGTCAAACTGCCCGCGCCGAGTTCGATCAAGAGGCACTTCGGCCCACACCGGGCCGCCATCGCCGCGGCATTCGCCCGCATGATGGCCAGCTCGGTCCGCGTCAGGTAGTACTCGTCGAGCTTCGTGATCTGGTCGAACAGTCGCGAGCCGACGGCATCGTAGAAGTACTTCGACGGCAGCCGCTTTTGCAGTAGCGACAGGCCGATGAAGACATCCGTTCGGAAGTCGGTGGTCCGCGAGGCGGCACGAGTCGTCGTCATGCGGGAGAGTCCTTCGCAAGTCGGAGGCCGGAGAACTGCCAGCGGGCTTCGGGCGGAAAGAAGTTGCGGTACGTCGGGCGCACGTGCCCGGCGGGGGTCACACACGACCCACCCCGGAGAACGATCTGGTTGCACATGAACTTGCCGTTGTACTCGCCGACGGCACCGGCCGCGGGGCGATAACCCGGATACGCCGTGTACGGACTCGCGGTCCACGTCCACACGTCGCCGTAGAGGGAGCCACAGTCGGTCGTCGGATGTAGCCGGCCGGAGTTCAGGAAGTTGCCGGCCGGTTCCGCCGAGGCCGCCGTCTCCCACTCTGCCTCTGTTGGCAACCGGGCACCGGCCCACCGGGCGAACGCATCGGCCTCGTAGAAGCTGACGTGGCAGACCGGCTCGGCCGAGTCGAGCGGCATCAGGCCGCGGAGGGTAAACAGCGACCACCCGGAGTCGGCACATTCCCAGTACGGCGGTGCCTTCCACTCGTTCTTGCGGCACGCTGCCCACCCGTCGGACAGCCAGAATTCCGGCCGGTCGTACCCGCCGTCTTCGAGGAAGTTCAGGAACTCCCCGGTGGTCACCAATCGCGATGCGATCTCGAAACCCTGCACGTACACATTGTGGGCCGGCCCCTCGTTGTCGAACGTGAAGCCGCCGCCGGCGTGACCGATCCGCCGCACGCCCGGCGGATGGGCCTCCCATCGCACGGCCGGAATGTCCCCGATCGGCCGCTCGTCGACCGCCGCGGCATAGGCCGGCCGTAATGGGTTCAGCCCGAACGCGTGCTTCAGGTCCGTCAGCAGCAACTCCTGGTGTTGCTGTTCGTGGTTCAGCCCCAGTTCGATCAGCGGCGCGACTGCCGCGAGCGTTCCGTCGTCGGCTGTCGCGAGCAGCGAGAGCATCTGTTCGTCCACGGCCCGACGATACGCATACACCTCTGCAACGGTCGGCCGCGACAGCAGACCACGGGCCGACCGCGACCATCGCTCGCCGACGGCGTCGTAGTACGAGTTGAACAGGTAGTTGAACTTCGGATGGAACGGCCGGAAGCCCGCCACACGATCCGCGAGGAGGAACGTCTCGAAGAACCACGCGGTATGAGCAAGGTGCCACTTGGGTGGGCTACAATCGGGCATCGACTGGAGCTGGTAGTCCTCGATAGCCAACGGCAGGCACAACCGTTCCGACTCCGCTCGCACCGCCCGAAATCGGGCGGCAAGCTGGTCCCGGTTGGGCAGCAGTTGGGTCGATACCGACATCCCACCTCCGAGCGGTTCGCTTCGATAGATTCCAAGTCGTGGATCGACAGGAAGGAGGTTCTCCCTTGCAAGCCGCGTGCCCCCATCCTAGGCGCCTCTGTGGAATGGATACCATTTGACCGGCCTTTTCCTTCCGCAAAAATGCGAGGGCGTCGGTTGAGCCTCGTCGCGGGCTGAAATCGGAGGTTCTTTCCTGTTTGGGACGCCTTCTCGAAGGTGTTCTTGGCCGGGGCGGGAAAGCTCCCCAGGAACGGCTCCCTGGATGCGTGCCGAATTTCCGGTAAAGCAATCCCTGCGACTATCGTGCGGCCCATCAAATCCGGGAGCCTGTCGATGAATCCTCTCATGCGTGGTGTGTTCGTTCTCGTCCTTGTGCTGTCGGCGTCGGAGACCCGACTTTGCGCGCAAGACCCTCCCGATCGTGTGGTCCAGGCCGGCGTTCCGCAAGGGAAGTCCACGGCCGGTCAGTTCACCGAGAGCAAAATCTATCCGGGGACGAAGCGGAATTACAGCGTCTACGTGCCGGCTCAGTACAAGCCCGAGGAGCCGGCCGCGCTCATGGTCTTCATGGATGGCGGAGGGTATGCAAACCCCAAGGGCGGCTTCCGCGTGCCGGTCGTCTTCGACAATCTCATCCATCAGAAGGCGATTCCCGTGACCATTGCCGTGTTCGTGGACCCCGGCACGGTCGCGGCCACGATGCCCGGCGCGAGCGGCCGCAGCAACCGCTCGTTCGAGTACGACTCGATGGGCGATACCTACGCGAAGTTCCTCGTCGAGGAGTTTCTGCCGGTCGCCCTCAAGGGGCTGAATGTCTCGAAGGAACCGGCGAAGCGGGCCGTCTGCGGCATCTCGTCGAGCGGCATTTGCGCGTTCACGGTTGCGTGGGAACGGCCGGAGCAGTTCGGCCTGGTGCTGAGCCACATCGGCAGCTTCACCAACATCCGCGGCGGCTGGGCCTATCCGGGCCTCGTGCGCAAGAGCAAGCCGAAGCCGAAGGCCATCAAAGTGTACCTGCAAGATGGCAAGGACGACCTCAACAACCTGCACGGCAACTGGCCGCTCAGCAATCAAGACCTGGCGATGGCCCTGCAATTCGCGGGCTACACGTACAAGCTCGAAATGACCGACGGCGGGCACAGTGGCAAGTGGGGCGGCGAGGGGCTGCCGGACGCACTGAAGTGGCTTTGGAACGACAAGGCCGAAAGCACCAAGCTGCCGCACGTCGAGACCAAGCCGGAATGGAAGCCGCACCCGGACGCAGTCGCGAAGGACGGCGTGCCGAAGGGGACGGTCGTGCAAATGCCCGTGTTCGAGTCGAAGGTCTTCGCGAACACCACCCGCGACTGGTCGGTCTACGTGCCGGCCCAGTACACGGCCGACAAGCCCGCCGCGCTGATGGTGTTCCAGGACGGCGAGGGCATGAAGAACGACAAGGGCCGCTGGCGGGTGCCGACGGTCTTCGATAACCTCATCGCCCGTGGCGACATGCCGCCGACAATTGCGGTGTTCATCAATCCGGGGCACGAGAAGGATAAGCCGAAGGTGCAGGGTAAGCACTCCAATCGCAGCTTGGAGTATGACAGCCTCGGCGACCGCTACGTTCGTTTCCTGACGGAAGAAATCATCCCAGAAGTTCGCAAGAAGTACACCCTCTCGGACGACCCGGAGATGCACGCTATCGGCGGGTCCAGTTCCGGTGCGATCTGTGCCTTCACCGCCGCCTGGGAGCGGACCGACGTTTTCCGCAAGGTCTATTCCAGCGTCGGCAGCTTCACGAACCTGCGCGGCGGTAACGTCTACCCATCGCTGGTTCGCAAGACGGAACCCAAGCCCATCCGCGTCTACATGGCCGACACCAGCGGCGACGTGGACAACGCCTTCGGCAGTTGGCCGTGGGCCAATCAACAGATGGCATCGGCCTTGAAGTACATGGGGTACGATATCCGCTTCGACTGGGCGGAAGGCTACGCCCACAACGCCGACTTCGGCGGGTTGAAATTCCCCGAGGCCATGAAGTGGCTCTGGCGGAAGGAAAAATCCACGCCGGTGCTGGACACGAAGGGCGACCTCGGCGGCGACTTGACGCTGCTCAACCTGTTGGTCCGCGAGCAATCGTGGGAAGTCGTCGCGAAAGACCTCGGTTTCGCCGATGCGCTCTGCACCGACAAGGCCGGCAACTTCTATTTCTGCGACATGAAGGCCCCCTCTGTCGTGCGCATCGGCACCGACGGCAGCCGCAAGGAGATTTGCAAGGAGTCGGTGAGCGGCTTGAGATTCAGCCCCGACGAGTCGGTTCTGTACGGCTGCCAGGGGGCGAAGAGTCGCGTCATCGCGATCAACCCCGCCAACGGCGAAGTGAAAGTCGTCGCGGAGGGGGTCAAGCCGAACGACTTGGCCGTGACGAACGACGGCTTCATTCTGATCACGGAGACGGCCGCGAAACAAGTGACGCGCATCGATCCGAAGACGGGCGAAGTCAAAGTTGCGGACACGGGCATCGGCAAGCCGAACGGCATCGCGCTGTCGCCCGACGGCGGCACTCTGGCGGTTTCGGACTACGGCGGCACGCACACATGGACCTTCCGGGTGAACGCGCAAGGCGTGCTCGACGCCAAGATGCCGACGATGCCGATGCGGCTGCCGATCGACCCGAAGGCCGAGTTCAAGTTCAACGAGTCGCCGCCGTACGTGCCGAACGCGCAAGGGGACGGGATGGCTGTCGATAACGCCGGGCGGTTCTACGTCACGAGCAAACTCGGCGTGCAAGTCTTCGATCCAACCGGGCGGCCTTGCGGGGTTCTGCCGAAGGTCGACAACGATCAGCCCTTAACGTCGTGCGTTCTCGCCGGTGCCGATCACAGCGTGCTCTACATCGCGCACGGTACGAAAATTTACAGCCGCCGGCTGACGGTCCAGAAGGCGAAATAAGACAACCGCACGCCCGCGTTCAACTCGGCTCGAACCGTAGGTTGCGCAGCGATCAGTGGCCAACAGAGCCATTCGGCGAAGAACCGGTGGTGATCCGCCGGTTCCTCATCGCATCCTTCATGTAGGACAGCCGTCAGGTCACCCGCCTCACTGCCTCCTCTCTGCGGAGCACGTCCATGACGGCTCGGTTCACGACCGAGGCTACGAACGCTTCCGGGACGCCGTGGGCCGGCTCAAACGCCTACAGTCTCTGACAGGAGGTGGGGCTTTGCTACGGAATAGGCGGCTGATACGGAATGGCCCGCCGTCCGGCGGGCCTGATACGGAATCACTTTCGCGCATCACGTCCAGGCTTCCCGACCGACCGAGTACAAACTTTTGCCCCGTCAAGGGCATCGCATCGCAGTATCACTTCGCCTGACTGGGGAGCGTGTAAAATCCCTTCGTTCCCGAGTTGGTTGTTCTGCTCATGTTCCCGATCCTTCGCCGTCCCTAGCAGGCTGCTGAAAAACTCTTGGGGCTCTCGGAACCCATGCCGTAATGACCTTCAAGTCGCGATGCACTGCGTTGAGTAGCAACTTGAAGGCTGTAATGGCGTCGGATTTCAGCCCTTCTCGAGTTCCTGAGAGTTTTTCAGCAGCCTGCTAGACATGCGCGGTCGTCCTTGACCGGCTTGCCGTCGCCGAAGATATGGGCCGCCTTCGGTGGGAGATGTTATCTCAATGGCGAAACTCGACGACCTAAACCACGTCTATGTTGAGAATCCGAGTTTTTTCCTCCTCCGGGTCGAGTTCGAACTTGGGCCACAGTCGGCTGACGATATCGAGTGGGTTTTTGTTGATCGTTTCGATGAACACTTTGCAGGCATCGAAGAGGGCTTTGAGGTTGGCATGACAGCAGAGTTGTGTCACCTCTTTCCGCATCCACTTCCATAACCCTTCGATCGGATTCAAATCCGGACTGTATCCCGGCAGTGGAATCAGTTCGATGTCCAGATCCTGGGCCGCCTGTTGGACCAATTTGGCCCGATGCCAAGGCGCGCCGTCCCAAATCACCACGAGCCGCCGACCCTGCTTCCGAACCCATTGCTCAACCCGATGCAGAAACTCCGATGTGCTTTCTTTGTTGCAAGCCCCCTCGGCCCAGATGAAGCATTTGCCGTCCGTAAAGTTGTAGGCTCCGAACCAATTGATCCGTTCGGACAGCCGCGGGCAATCGCTCTTGCGCCAGATCCGCTCGCCGATCGGACCCCAGGAATAACCGATCTCCAGGTCGCGGTGAAAATGCGATTCGTCGATGTAAATCAGGACGATCTCTTCGTGACGCACCGGGTCGTACACGCCGAGAAACCGTTCCATGAACGCGGCCCGCTTTTGCGGATTGCGTTTGCCGAGGAACTTCTTGCACTTCTTCCACGTCAGCTTCGCTTTCTGAAGCATCCTCTGGAGTGTCGATCGCGATACCACGCGCTGGAGACTCTTGCCCACCCACTGCTGCAACTTCTTCAGCGTCCAACCCCTGCCGGGCAAGTCGTGCGTCTTGGGTTCCGTCGAGAGTGTCTCGATGATCTGCTTTGTTTCGGCTGGCGCAAAAGGGGGGCGGCACCGCCCGTTCGACGATAGGTCATCGCCTCCGGTCCGCGTTCGT
>JBBQCQ010000246.1:0-6108 GCA_038318835.1 Gemmatales bacterium
CCTTCACCTTCGTGACCATCAAGTTCGACGGCTTGATGTCGCGGTGGCACAGGCCCATGTCGAGGGCGTGCTGTAACCCCTGCGCAGCCTGGGCCACGTAGTTGCACGCTCGCAACACCGGCAGCGGCCCGTTAGCCTTCACGAGTTGGTCCAGATCGGTGCCGTCCACGTAGGCCATCGCCAGGGCGATGCCGCCATCGGGTTGCAGGGCCGAGTACGCCGTTACCACGTTCGGGTGGTTCAGCCGGGCGGCAGCCTGAATTTCCTTCAGGAAGCGATCGACGCCGGATGTCTTGATCGCTCCCTCGGCCCGGATGACCTTGATAACCTCCAGGCGGTCCATGAGCGTGTTGTGGGCGAGGTACACCACGCCCATGCCGCCGCGGCCGAGTTCTTTCTGGACCGTGTAGCCGGGGATGGTCAGCATGGGGAAAAACCTGTGCCGGTCGCGGCCGGGATCGGTTATAACTGGGCCAACCCCGATCAGCATACCGTCGGAGGGAAGTTATGTCCCGCGCCTTCTTCGCCCTGCTCGCCACGGTCCTCGCGGCCGGCCCGACGGCCGCCCAAGCCGACTTGCGATCGGAGGCCGCGAGCACCTTGAAGAAGGCCGTCGCGTACTACCACGGCACCGCCGCCAGCCGCGGCGGGTACGTCTACTACTATTCGCCGGACATGACCGCGCGGTGGGGCGAGGGGAAGGCGACGGCCGACACGATCTTCGTGCAGCCGCCCGGCACGCCGACCGTCGGCCTGGCGTATCTCGCGGCCCACGCGGCGACTGGCGAGCCGGCGTACCTCGCCGCCGCCCGCGACGCGGCCGAGGCGCTGGTGTCCGGCCAACTGCAGTCCGGCGGGTGGACGCAGACGATCCACTTCGGCCCCGCCAAGCGGCTGGGCAAGTACCGCACCGGCAAGGGCGGGAACTGGAACGCCTCGTCGCTCGACGACGGCCAGACGCAGGCGGCCCTCACGCTGCTCGTTCGCGCCGACAAGGCTCTCGGCTTCCGGCACGAGACGATTCACGAGGCCGCCCGCTACGGGCTGGACGCGCTGCTGAAGGCGCAGTTCCCGAACGGCGCGTTCCCGCAGGTCTGGACGGGGCCGGTCGCCGTCCACCCGGTCGTGAAGGCGAAGTACCCCGACTACGACTGGAAGACCGAGGGCCGGGTGAAGAACTACTGGGACTACTACACGCTCAACGACGGCCTTGCCGGCGCCGTGGCCGGCGTGCTGATCGAGGCCCACCAGGCGTACCAGGACGCGAGGTTCAAGGCCGCACTGGCGAAGCTCGGCGACTTCCTGATTCTGGCGCAGATGCCCGACCCGCAGCCGGGCTGGTGCCAGCAGTACGGGTACGACATGGCGCCGATCTGGGCGCGGAAGTTCGAGCCGGCCGCCATCACCGCGTGGGAAGCCCAGGACGTGATGGAGACGCTCGTCCGGGTGGCCCGCCACACCGGCGACAAGACGTACCTCGAGCCGATCCCGCGGGCGCTGGCGTACTACAAGGGGTGCGTACTGCCCGAGGGCAAGGTGGCCCGGTACTACGAGCTGAAGACGAACAAGCCGCTCTACATGGACGCGGCCTACAAGCCGACCTACGACGACGCGGCCGCCCCGGACCACTACGGCTGGAAGCAGCCCGCCGACTTCGACCGCATCGCGCTGGCCTACCGGCAGGCGAAGGACGGCACGAACGTCGCCCCGGACGTGCCGGGGATCGACGCGGCCGCGGAGGTTCGCCGCATCGTGAAGGATTTGGACACCGACGGCCGGTGGGTGTCGACGTATGCCGGCGAGAAACTGGTCGGCCAGCCGAAGTTCGCGGCCGGCTTCCGCTACCTGTCGAGCGACGTGTTCAGCCGCAACGTGACGACGCTGAGCGCATACCTGGCGACCGGGAAGAAGTAACCGCTAAACTTCGGAGACCTCATGCTGCGATTCCTGCCGATACTCCTGCTGCTCGCTCAACCCGCGGGCGCGGCCGACCGGCCGAACGTCGTCTTCATCATGGCCGACGATCTCGGCATCAACGACCTCGCGTGCTACGGCCGCACGGAACACCGCACGCCGAACCTCGACAAGCTCGCGAAGGACGGCATGCGGTTCACAAACGCCTACGCGGCCTGCCCCGTTTGCTCGCCGACGCGGGCGGCCGTCCTCACCGGCAAGCACCCGGCCCGCCTGCACCTCACGACGTTCCTGCCCGGCCGCGGCGACGCGCCGTCGCAGAAGTTGCTGCACCCGAAGATTCGCCTGCAACTGCCGCTGGATGAGAAGACGGTCGCCGAGTATCTGAAGGCCGCGGATTATGCCACCGCGTCCATCGGCAAGTGGCACCTCGGCGGGGCCGGGTTCACGCCCGACAAGCAGGGCTTCGACGTGGCGTTCGACGCGAAGGAATCGCCCACCGGCAAGGCCCAGGACGAACTGACCGCGAAGGCCGAGGCGTTCCTCACGGCCAACCGTGACAAGCCGTTCTTCCTCTACTTGAACCACCACACGCCGCACATTCCGCTGAAGACGAACCCGGCCTTGCTCGCGAAGTACAAGGACACCTTCAACCCGACCTACGCGGCGATGATGGAGGAGATGGATACGGCCGTCGGCCGCGTGCTGGAAAAGCTCGACGAGTTGAAGCTGACGGAGAAAACGCTGGTGGTGTTCACGTCCGACAACGGCGGCCTGCACGTGCCGGAACTGAAGGACGACCCGCCGACACACAACACGCCGTACCGGGCGGGCAAGGGCTTCCTGTACGACGGCGGCATCCGCGTGCCGCTGATCGTCCGCTGGCCGGGCGTGGTGAAGCCGGCGAGTGTCACCGAGGAACCGGCGATCAGCACCGACTGGACGCCGACGTTTCTGGCCGCGTGCGGGCTCAAGCCCGACGACCCGCTCGACGGCGTGAATCTCCTGCCCGTACTGCGGCACGAGAAGGTGGCCAGCCGGGCGTTGTTCTGGCACGTCCCGCACTACACGAACCAGGGCAGTCGGCCGGGCGGCGCGATCGTGACGCATTCGCACAAGCTAATC
This sequence comes from Gemmatales bacterium, assembly GCA_038318835.1. Classification (GTDB taxonomy): domain Bacteria; phylum Planctomycetota; class Planctomycetia; order Gemmatales; family Gemmataceae; genus Limnoglobus. Next base: position 3,040 of record JBBQCQ010000246.1, read on the forward strand.
GTGAACTACGAGGACAACTCGAACGAACTCTACGCGCGTACCGACAAGGGCGAAACTCGCGACATCGCGAGCGTTCAGCCCGTCGTTGCGCAGGGCCTTCGCGGGCAGTTCGACCGCTGGCTGACGTCGGTGGGCGCCCAGACGAACGAGCCGAACCCGGTCTTCGACGCGAAACGACACCAGGCGATCTACCGGGACGTGGACGTGTCGAAGCTGAAGCCGGCGGCGACGGCGACGGCCGCCGAGACGGCGAAGCCGTACCACGAGTGGCGGCGGCAGATCGACGCGGCGGTGAAGTCGAAGTGACCGCGTCGCCGCTAGACGGGGTCCGCATTCCGCACTTCGGAGTCACGCCGCCTGCTTCATCTCGTCGCGGGATTGTTTCGTGATCGCGTCGAGCCAGCCGTCCACCTCGGCTCGCGGCAACATGCGGAGCAGTTGCAGTTCGCCCTTGAGGGCCGAGAAGCGTCGGCCGACGGGCCACTGTCGCAGATAGGCGGCGTCGCCGAGGAGCAGCACTCGCTCGCCGTTCACGGTCGGGATCGCGTGCGGCGATTCGTGGCCCCACAGCCAGGCGTCGGCCCCCGCGAAGCCGGCCGGCAGCGTGCCGTCGCTTCGCAGGGCGGACGAGCGGAACAGTTGATAACTCGCGGTCGCCACGTCGGCGGCTGGGTCGGTCGGCCGGTCGATGTAGGCGTCGGCCACGCGCGCATCCGGCGGCGGGCCGGGGAAGTACCCGCGGCCCGGCGACCCTGTCGCGGCGTCGGCCAGCAAGATGTGCAGTTGGTTCAGATCGACGATGCCCTGCAACTGGAAGCGGAAGCCGGCCCGCGCCGCGGGATGCAGGACCGTCAGCACGACATCGTCGGCCGCGGCGAGCAGGGCCGCGAACTCGTGACAGCTGCGGTGGTCGGCGGCGAAGTCGGCCAACCGCCGGCACAGCCCTGGAACCGCCCGCGTCACGCGGCGGGCGTCCACGCTGGCGGCACAGGCCGTGAAAGCGTCGCCGATCAACTCGGCCAGATCGGCCCACGCCTTCGCCCCGGTTGGCATCTGGCGGGCCGTCGGCACCGTGAAGCAATCCGCGAGAAAGTTCGGCCGCGTCGGTGCTCGCTCTTGGGGCTGCGCGTTCGCGAAGAAGAACAGCGGCGGCACGCCCCATCCCGTGGCCTTGCGTTCGCGTGCCCGGCTGGCATCGCGGAACGGGACGGCCGCCGTTAGCGTGTCGTTGAGCTTGCGGAGGAGGCCGAGGGCGGCGAATGCGACGCTCGGCCCGTCGGCTTGCACGCCCGGCCGACCACTCGGCCCGGCCCGGAAGGGAATCACATCGCGCGGCATTCGACGGTCCTCATCCATGAGTGCCCGCATTACCGCACGAACCGTCGAATCGTGCAAGCCGAACTGCGCCGGCGACTCGTACACTTCCCACGTCCTCTCCGCTTCATCCGGGACGCTTCCCCATGTTCACCGTTCTTACTTTGAGCACGCTCGTGCTCGCCGCGCCGGGCGATCATTCCGCCGCCGACCTCGTGTGCGTCAACGCGAAAGTCTGGACCGGCGACCCGGCCCACGCGGAGGCCACCGCTCTCGCGGTCTGGCACGGTCGTGTTCTGAAGGTCGGCACGAACGAACAAGTTCGGGCGTTGGTCGGGGCCGACACGAAGGTGATCGACGCCGCCGGCCGACGGGTCGTGCCGGGCTTCTACGACAGCCACCTGCACCTTCTCGGTGGCGGGCGGTCGCTCTCGCAGGTGGAGTTGAAGGTGGCGGCCGACGAGGCGGAATTCGGCAAGCGGTTAAAGGCGTTCGACGAGAAGACTCCGCGGGATCGCTGGCTGCTCGGCGGCAACTGGGACCACGACCGCACCTTCGGCGGCAAGCTCCCGACGGCCGCGGTGATCGACCAATTCGTGCCGACGCGGCCGGTGTTCATTCGCCGCTACGACGGCCACATGGCCCTGGCGAACTCAGCGGCTCTGAAACTCGCGGGCATCACGGCCGAGACGAAAGACCCGTCCGGCGGCGTGATCGAACGGTTGGCCGACGGCAAGACGCCGTCGGGCGTCCTCAAGGACAACGCGATGGACCTCGTCGATCGGCTCATTCCCGAACCGGGCGTGGACGAAATCCGCGAGGCCGTCGAGGCCGCGGTGGCCGCGTGTTCCCGCAACGGCATCACCAGCGTGCAGGACATGGACGGCAGTGCTGCCCCGACGCGGCGGATGCTGTTCCGCACGCTCCAAGAGCTGGACCGCAAGGGGAAACTGAACCTCCGCGTCGATCTCCGTTGGCCGATTGCCGTGTCCCAGGAACTGGCGGCCGTCGGCGTGACCGCGAACTACGGCGGCGACTTCGTTCGCATCGGCGGCGTGAAGGGCTTCATGGACGGCTCGCTCGGGTCCAGCACCGCGAAGATGTTCGACGGCTACGATTCCGACCCGACTACGAGCGGCGTCTACGTCACGCAACCACCGGTGATGAAGAACCTGATCGAGAAGGCGAACACGGCCGGCTTGTCGGTTGCTATCCACGCCATCGGCGATCAGGCGAACAGCGTGCTTCTCGACCTGTACGCGGCGGCCGGCGGTCCCGACCGGCGGTTCCGCATCGAGCACGCCCAGCACCTGCGGCCGGCCGATGTCGCCCGGTTCAAAGCCGGCGGCGTGATCGCATCCATGCAGCCGTACCACGTCATCGACGACGGCCGGTGGGCCGAGGGCCGCATCGGCGCGAAGCGGTGCGCATCGAGCTACGCCTTCCGTTCGCTGCTAGACTCGGGGGCGGTGCTGGCGTTCGGCTCCGACTGGCCGGTGGCCCCGCTCGACGTGATGGCCGGCCTCGACGCGGCCGTGAACCGCCGCCCGCTCGACGGCAAACACCCGAACGGCTGGTTCCCGGAGCAGCGCATCACCGTGGCCGAGGCCCTGCGGGCGTACACGGCCGGCAGTGCGCTCGCCGCGTCCCAGGAGAAGGACCGCGGCACGCTGAAGCAAGGAATGCTCGCGGACTTCGTGGTGCTGTCGAAAGACGTCTTCGCCGAGGCGGAACGCGACAAGCTGGCCGAGGCGA
>JBBQCQ010000247.1:0-6099 GCA_038318835.1 Gemmatales bacterium
AAAGGCTGGGAGCGGTTGGTTGTTCGCCACGAGACGGGCGGCGTGTCGGTCTGGAAGTACCGGGGCTGCGAGGTCTTCGCGGCGCGGCAGCGGCAACGCTTGATCGTCGCCGTCAACGTCGCCACTCACGAAGTGAAGTACAACGTGACGAACGATCTGCGACGCTCGCGGAGGACGGTGGTGCGGGTCGCGTTCCGTCGCGCCACGGTCGAACACCTGTTCCGATTGGTGAAGCAAGAAGCGGGGCTCACGCACTTTGAGGGCCGCAACGACCGGGCCTTGCTGCGGCACCTGACGATGGCGGTGGTGGTGATGGGCTTCGCCTCGCTGCAGGCGGCGTTGTTGCGAAAAAAAACGCCGAAGTGACGATGGAACAGGTGTGCCGGATTCTGAACGAGCGCACGGCGGCTTGGCTCCGCCGCCGCTGTGGTGTTGCGGATCAGGCGCGGACGAGAGCCACCGTCAAGTACCATCAATCGCGCAACGCCGCGGCCCGCAAGTCACGGATGAAGCAGAGGACAAAAAGGATCAAGAAACTGCTTGCGCTGTAGTGCTAGGGTGGGTTTTTTTGTTCCTCGCCGTATCTCAGTCTGCATGTCTACCCGCTACGACGCCATCATCATCGGGGCCGGCCACAACGGCCTCGTCACCGCCGCGTATCTCGCGAAGGCCGGCTGCCGCGTGCTCGTGCTCGAACGCCGCGACATTCTCGGCGGGTGTTGCATCACCGAGGAAGTCTGGCCCGGCTACAAGGTTTCGAGCGCCGCGTATGTCAACAGCCTCTTACGGCCGGAGATTATCCGCGACCTGGAATTGAAGAAGTACGGCTTCGAGATGTTGCCACGCTCGCCGTCCTCGTTCACGCCGTTCCCCGACGGCCGATACCTGATGATGGGGCCGGACAAGGAGATGACCCACCGGGAGATCGCGAAGTTCTCGCCGCGGGATGCCGAGCAGTACCCGAAGTATGAGGCGATGCTCACGCGAGTGGCCGACTTGCTCGAACCGATGCTGGTGCAGACGCCGCCCGACCCGTTCGCCGGCCTTGGCAACCTCTGGCAACTCGGCAAACTCGGCTATCGCTTCCGTGGCATGGGCCGCACGGCCGCAGCGGAAGCGGTCGAAGTGCTCACCGGCGCAGCCACTCCGATCCTCGACCGCTGGTTCGAGTCGCCGCAACTGAAGGCCACGCTCGCAACCGACGCCGTGATTGGCGCGTTCGCACCCCCATCACACCCTGGCACAGCCTACGTGCTGTTCCATCACGTCATGGGCGAGTGCGACGGCGTTCGCGGGGTCTGGGGCTACGTTCGCGGCGGCATGGGCACCATCAGCACCAGTATCGCGGCCTCGGCGAAACGGCACGGCGCGGAGATTCGCACGAACTCGCCGGTTGCTCGCATTCTGGTGAAGGACAGTCGTGCCACCGGCGTCGCACTTCAGGATGGCACGGAGTTTCACGCTTCGGCCGTCGCGTCGTGTGCCGATGCGAACGTGACATTCCTGAAATTGATGGACGCGAAAGACCTGCCGGCCGACTTCGTTGCGGCCGTGAAGACTATCGACTACGCCTCGGCCACAGTGAAGATCAACGTCGCCCTCAGCGAACCGCCGCAATTCTCCTGTCTGCCCACAGGGGGCGTCGGGCCGCAGCACCACGGCACGATGCACGTTTGCCCAGACATGGAGTACATTGAACGGGCCTACGACGACGCGAAGTATGGCAAGCCAGCCGTGAACCCGATCCTCGAATGCACGATGGCCACCGCCCTTGACGCCACCCTCGCACCGGCGGGCAAGCACATTCTGAGCATGTTCGTGCAGTACGCCCCGTACACGCTCAAGGGCACGACGTGGGACGCGGAGCGGGACACGTTCGCCGACCGTTGCTTCGACGTGCTGAACGAGTATGCCCCGAACTTCAAGCGGAGCGTGATCGACCGCCGCATCTTCGCCCCGCCCGACATGGAGCGAGAGTGGGGCATCACCGGCGGCAACATCATGCAGGGGGCGATGAGCCTGTCTAACTTGTTCAGCTTCCGGCCGGTGGCCGGGTACGCGAACTACCGCACGCCAATCACGGGGTTGTATCTGTGCGGTGCCGCCGCCCACCCCGGCGGCGGCGTGATGGGGGCGGCCGGGTGGAACGCGGCCCGCGAAATGCTGCGAGACCGCTGATGGCCGATCTCGATCTCACGATGGAACAGGCCGTCGTCGTCCGCATGGCGATGTCGCCGAAGATCGTGGCCCGCTCCGCGAACATCGACTTCGCGGCCGAGGAAATGATCCTGGCCACGGCCGTGAAGTTCGGCCGCCGGCCCGCCGGGGTCGCGTGTCCGGCGGCGGTGTTCGCGCTGCCCGTGGACCGAAACCGCGTCGCCATCGTGCAGGCGGCGGACCGCCTCGATGGCAGCGACGATCCCCCGCTCGCGTTTCACTTCCTCGTGCTACCGCGGAAACTCTACGCGGAACTCGGCGACCCGTTCGCCATCGCGGACCGCTACCCGCCGAACTTCGACACGCGCGGTTCACTCGCGCAACTCGCATGGCCCGCGGAACCACTGGCCCGGCGGAACGTGGTAGACCTGCGCACGATGCTGAAGGCCGGCGATTCGCAGTGGTTGCTCGGCGCGACGCAAGCCCTCCTCGATGGGGCACACGTCGTGCTGGAACGTGCCGCGCCGGAAACCGAGCGAGTTCGCGGCCTGTGGCAGATGCTGCCCGACCGCATCCGCTGCGACCTGTGGCCGACGACGTTCGCCTTCGGTGGCGACCTGAACTTCCACGTCGCCGTGTCGCCCGCGGTCGTGCCAGGCCACCTGTCGGAAGAGCAAACGAAGGACTACCCGGAGGGCCGGTACGAGACCGCGATTCAGGTCGCCATCGAGTCGAACGATCAGGCCGAACTCGACCGCCTGTTGGCACGCCGGCCGTCGGCGGAGATGCTCCGGCTGGCTCTGGGGATGATCCTCTTCGCCTTCGCTGTCGCGGCCGTCCTCAAGTTCCTGTGAGCCTGCGCATGCCACCCGACGAACGTGTCCTCGTGATCCCGGCCGCCAACTTCGAGGCGGTGGGCGTATTCCAGGGCTTCCGCCGGGCGGACGAATCGTTCCGCCAAAGTCTGCTCGATCCGCGGGTGTTTTCGTTCCAGCCCCGATCGGCCGTCGAGACGGACCCTTCGTTCAAGCAACTGATTCCGTATGTGATCCTGCGATGCGGTGAACAACTTTTCCACTATCGCCGGGGTGCAAGCGGCACCGAGAAGCGGCTTCAGGCCCGGCGGTCTGTCGGCATCGGCGGGCACATCTCGGAGGACGACGCCACCGGGCCGGGCGACCTGTACACGAACGGCATGAGGCGAGAACTGACCGAGGAAGTGACCATCGAGTGTCACTTTACCGAACGCCTGATCGGCTTCATCAACGACGACCGCACCCCGGTCGGCCGCGTTCACCTTGGCGTCGTTCACTTGCTGGAACTGGAAGACCTGGCTGTACGCTCGAACGAGGCCGCACTCGCCGATGATGGGTTCGCGACGTGGGCGGAGTTATGGGCCGAGCGGGCCGAGTTCGAGACATGGTCGCAGTTCGCGTTCGAGATGCTACGCTCGGAGGGGTAAACAGAACCAGCCGGCCCTCACGGGCCGGCTGGTTTCATTTCACGCTCAGACTCAGGCCGACTTGCGTCGCAGGCGGGCGAGGCCGAGCAGCGGCAGGCCGAGGCCGGCCAGGATCAGCGTCGTCGGTTCGGGCACCAAGTTCGTGTTGATCGTGCCCTTCGGCACGTCCGTCTCCGTGATGTTGTTGTCCTCCAGGCCGTCTGAGGTCCGATTGGTCTTCGCGGTGAACGAGTCGGATGCCACTTCGCTGATCGACGAGTACGCCCAGAAGTTACCCAGGCCGATCTGGCCGCTTGGGATTGTTTCGCCCGTGTACTTCCAGGTCAGGTTGGAAGTAGCCGGGTCGTCGTTCGGGTTCAGCAGGACCGGCGTCGGGCCAGTCTTCGCGGACGAAAACTCCCAGCCAGCCGGGGCCATTTCGCCGCCAGGGATATACCCCTGGAAGTCGTAGATGGTGAAGTAATTGCCCGACTGCAGCTTGCTGTCGGTCGGCAGCACGATGGCATACGTCCACCGGTAGTTACCAGCTTCGGGCAGGACTGTCACCGACACCGGCAGCAGGCCGGCGTTCGCGGGGGCAGCGGCGGCGACCGTCGCGACGGTGGCCAAAAACAGCTTCGAGAACCAGTGTCGCAGTTGCATGAGATCCAACCTCCGGGGGGTCTGAGTGTATTCGCGGTGCCCGTATGCGAGGGTCGGGCAGGGTCAGGCCGCTCACCTTAAGCAGCCTGTGAAATCGTGTCAACCACAGTTCGAGATTCGCTCAAGTTCAGCCCGTGATCGACCGACGCCGCAAGCGGGCGAGGCCGATCAACGGCAGACCGAGGCCGGCCAAAAGCAGGGTGGTCGGTTCTGGCACGAGGTTCGGGTCGACCGGCGTGGCCGTCGGCACAGGCACCGTCGTGTCGGTAATGTTCTGATCGACCCGGCCGTCCGTCGTGCGGTGCGTCGTGGCCGTGAAGAACGAGTCGGTCGATTCCTGGTACTGAGACACGGCCCAGAAGTTTCCGAGGCCGGTCTGCCCACTGCCGATGGTCGGCCCGGTATACCGCCAGGTCAGGTTCGGCAGGCTGGCGCTGTCGGCCGGGTTCACGCCCGCGGGCACCGGGCCGGATGCGGCCGTTTCAAACGTCCAGTTGTCGGGCTGCACGTTGCTCGTCGAGACGAGGCCGCCGAAGTCGTAGATCGTGAAGTAGTCGCCCGAGCGCAGTTGCGAGTCGGTCGGCAGGACGATGCTGTAAGTCCAGCGATAGTTGACGCCTTCCGGGTTGACGCTGACGCTGACGGGCAAGAGGCCCGCGCGAGCGGTCGAACCGACCAGGCCGAGAATCGCCACCGCCGCGAGCAGGATCGCGCGAGTCAAACGAATCATCATTCACTCCTCCGTGCAAAACCACGGTGCATCGAACGGGAACGGACCGCCGTTCCCACCTATCGGGACCGAGCGAGGAAACTTATGTCGGAGGGCGGATTTTATGTCAAGTCGAGGTGGGAGCCGGTCGGAAGAGCGTGAAACAAAGGGTTCTGAGGGGAGAGACGGGCAGCGAATCGGAACATGAGAAAAAATTTTAGCCGACTATTCCTTCGGCGGTTCCTCATTCAGTGGCAGGACGGGCAAAATAGGCATGGAGCGATTGGCGAGGCCCGGCATCGACTGCACCGATTCGCCCGGCTTCGTGGTCGTGGGAATGATGATCGGCCGCAGTTCGCCTGTGGCCAAGTCGAGGACGACGCAGGTCTTGGGGTTCGCCCGGAACAGAGCGCCAGGGTTGGCCACGAGCGTCTTGCCGGTGCGGTGCTGCTCGCGGACGTGGGTGTGGCCGTAGAAGAGGTAGTCGAAGTAGTTGCAGTGCTCGAGTTCGTAGAACTGATGGCGGTCGTGCGAGTGAACCCAGGCGAGACGCTTGCCAGCCAGTTCGATCGCGCCGAAAGAGTCGTGACTTTGGCCGCCGATGTCGCGGATGGCGGAGATGAGTTTGACTTTGTCCTTGTCCCAGTTGCCGAAGACGAAGTGCGTGGGCAGGGGCTTGAACAGGGCAATGGTTTCGGGGGTCTCGATGTCGCCGCAGTGCAGGACCAACTCGACTTCCTGTTCTGCCAAGAGGCGGACGGCGTCGGCGACAACCTCGTGTCGGTCGTGCGTGTCGCTGATAACGCCGATCCGCATGTCGCCCCGCCCCTCTTGGAACCGCAAATCTTCCGCCCTATCGGTTTACGATACCATACGCCGACGGGGATGGGGAGCAGCGAAGATCGGAAGGCGAACTCGTTCTCGCGATCCCGGCCCGCTCGCGCGGGGCATTACTTTTTCGCCGGGAAGTCGACGGCCGTGACGAGGGCCACGTCTTGCGTGCCGACCTTCGCCAGATTGGTTGTCGCACACACGGTGGCTACGGCGACGTGTTGCCCGACCGGCCCGCTGAGCAGGTAGAACGACTGCACCACGTCGAGGCCGTCCTGCTTGCCGCTCGCGGACAGCC
>JBBQCQ010000248.1:0-6096 GCA_038318835.1 Gemmatales bacterium
GGCAAAAGATTAGCGTGGACCGTCACGCCGGGTCCCGTTACCCACACTTCCGGGTTTGCCCACGGCAACCACTCGCCCGCCGGCACGATTTGCAGCGGTTCGATTGGTTCGCAGTGGTCGGCTTTCCTCTCGAATCTTTGCAAGTAGATGCTCCCCTGAAGGGCGTCCGCGATGACCCACAATCGCGTCGCCTCGGATGGGGCTTGCCGGGCAATGGCGTGAAAAGTCGGCACTGCCACAAGCGGAATACCGCCGGCGTAGGCGAGCACCTTCGCGGTGGTCAGGCCGACGCGCAACCCGGTGTAGCCGCCGGGACCGACCCCGACCACAACCGCACCCAGGTCGGCCACCCGCAACGATTCCGCGGCCAGAAACATCTTCACCGTGGCCATCAGATCGCGGGCGTGACGCCGGCTTTCGTCCAGTTTCGCCGAGCGAACAATGTCGCGGCCGTGGGCCAAACCGACCTGCCCGACGCGGCCCGACGTTTCCAGAATCAATCGCCACTCGCTCATTGACAGCTCGTGAATAAAATCGCGCTCACCTGGGAGAACGTGATGTCCGTGGAAGCGACCTTGAACATTGACGGCGGATCGCGGGGCAACCCCGGACCGGCGTCGTATGCTGTTGTGTTATCGCAGACCGGCCGCCCCGTCATCGAGGAAGCCGACACCATCGGCACGGCGACGAACAACGTCGCGGAGTACACCGCCCTCGTTCGCGGCCTGGAAATCGCGGCCCAGCAGGGCGTGCGACAGGTTCACGTGCTCAGCGACAGTGAACTTCTCGTCAAGCAAATGAACGGCGAGTACCGGGTGAAGAACGCGGAGTTGCAGGAACTCTATCGGCAGGCGAGCGAACTTCGTAAAGAGTTTCAGGCCGTGACCCTGGCGCACGTCCGCCGCGAGCAAAACAAGCGGGCTGACTTCCTGTGCAATGAAGCAATGGACGGCCGGCCCCGCCGCCGCGGCGAGACGTACAAAGAGTCGACTGCTCCCCCTGCACGACAATCGGCCGTCAAACCCGCTCAGGTTGTCGGTGACGAGCGTGTCCGCGACGATGCCATCGAGTGCCTGCAAGCCGCGGCCGAGGCGTGGGCTTCGCACGGTGCGAAGAACCCGCCGCCGGCGATGGTCTGGGAACAACTCTGGTCGATCCTCGAAGAAGGCGGCGTGCTGAAAAAGCGCTGACCGCGACTCCTCATGGACGAGATTATTCGCTTCGCCGAAATCACACCGGCCGACACGCCCCGCGTCGGCGGCAAGGCCGCCAGCCTCGCCGAGATGGCGAAGGCCGGGCTGCCCGTTCCCCCCGGCTTCGTCATCACGACCGACGCCTACCGGCGATTGACGGCGAGTGGTCTTCGGGGTGATGCCGATTTCTGTCGAAGGCTCATCGAGCAGTTTGGCGAACTGGGCACCGTCGCGGTGAGGTCGTCGGCGACCGATGAAGACGGCTCGGCCGCGAGCTTCGCCGGGCAGCAAGAAACGATCCTCGGCGTTCGAACCGCCGAGGAACTCTTGGCGGCCATCGAACAGTGTTGGCACTCGCTGCATTCCGATCGTGCGACGGCTTACCGGCAGAAGCAGGGCATCGCCGACTCCGCGGTGGCGATGGCCGTCGTCGTGCAACAACTCGTGCCCGCCGACGCGGCCGGCGTTCTGTTCACGCACGACCCTGCGGACCCGGCTTCCCCGCGAATGATCGTGGAAGCCTCGTTCGGCCTCGGCGAGGTCGTTGTCTCGGGTCGGGTGACGCCGGACCATTTCGTGCTGGATCGCGACACTGGTCACTTGCTGGAACGAACGCGGGGTCGAAAGACGGTTCGCGTCATCGACGGCCGGGAAGAACTGGTGCCGCCGGAGTTGCAAGAAACCTTCTGCCTCACCGATGTGGCCCTCGGGCAACTCGCAGAACTCGGCCGGGCGGTCGAAGCTCACTTCGGCGACCCCCGCGACATCGAGTGGGCGGTTGCCGGTGGCCGGGTTTACTTGCTCCAGGCACGACCGATCACCACGACCGCCACCGGCGACACTCGGACGGAGGTGATCGAGCAGTTGAAATCGCTGGCCGATCCGCGGGGCACTGTGTGGGTGCGGTACAACCTGAGCGAGATTCTGCCACGACCGACGCCGATGACGTGGGCCGTGGTGCAGCACCTTATGGCCGCCGATGGCGGCGTCGGCCTGATGAATCGCGACTTCGGTGGCAATCCCGATCCCGCGTTGAACGGCGTCGGTGCATTCGACCTCGTCGCTGGGCGGCCGATGGCGAACCTATCGCGGATGCCACGCCTCCAACTCTCGCCGTCGCCGTTTGAGTATCCGCTCGCCGCGTTCCGGGCCGACCCGCGACTCGCCCTCGATCCGAAGCCGACCATCAACCCGCTGAGGGACGGCGTGTTCCGCGGGCTGTTCCGCTTGCCGGGCCTCATGCGGCGGTTGTTTCGCATGGCGTCGATCGTCCGCGAACAGTCTGAGACGTTCGCGGAGGAGTTCCGCACGAAGATCGCGCCGTCGTTCGCGTTCGAGGCGCGGGCCGCGTTACGGCAGGACTGGTCGCGACTCGATTCGCCCGCCGTGCTGGCGTTGTTTCACGAGTGGGTGCCGAAGACGCTCGCGGACTTCGCGCGTCACAGTTTGAAGCCGACGTTCCTGGCCGAGGCTGCGTGGTCGGGACTCGTCGAGTTGCTGAAGCCGAAGCTTGGCGAGGAACGAGCGCAGGCCGCCGTCGGCGAGTTGGCCCTCGGCGTAAAGCCGGAAGTCGGGAGCGACTTGCCGACTGCGTTTCACGACCTCGCCCGTGGACGAATCGACCGCGCGACGTTCCTCGATCGGTTCGGCCACCGCGCCGCGAACGAGATGGAACTGTCCGCCCCCCGCTGGAACGAGACGCCGGCCGAGCTTCCGACGATGGTCGAACGAACCGCCTCACCGGTCGCCGATCCGCTGGAACAGATCGTCGCGGAAGCGAATCTGCCGGCCTCCCAGGTCGCGCAACTTCGCAAGCAGGTGATCCACCTTCGCACCTACCTCGGCCTCCGCGAGTCGGCGAAGTACTTCCTACTGTTGGGCTACGCCGTCGTGCGCCGGGCACTGGTGGAACTGGACATCCGGTACAAACTCGGCGGCGGGATCTTCGACCTGGTGCCGGATGAACTGCCGGGACTCCTCGCGGGTCAGGATATGCGGCCGGTCGTCGCAGCTCGCCGTAAGCGGCGGCAGCAAGAACTCGCGTTGGCCGTGCCAGCGGTGCTGTTTAGCGACGACCTCGACGCCATCGGACGATTGCCGCCACCGCCCGATGGGGCGACGACACTGACGGGCATCGCCATTTCGTCTGGCGTCGCGGAAGGGCTAGCTTTGGTGCTGGGAGAACCGACGTCGGCCGACGTGGGGGAGGGGTTCATCCTTGTGTGCCCCTCGACCGACCCGGCGTGGGTGCCGTTGTTCGCGCGGGCGAAGGCGCTCGTGATGGAAACGGGCGGGGTGCTGTCACACGGGGCGATTGTGGCACGCGAGTTTGGCTTGCCCGCGGTGGCCGGCTTGCCGGACGCAACGCGACAGTTGAAGACGGGGCAGCGGGTTCGCGTGGACGGCACCGCCGGCATCGTCACCGTCCTCGACTGACGTTACGCGAGAATCTCCTTCACGACGTTCCCGTGAACGTCGGTTAGGCGGTAGTCGCGGCCCTGGAAGCGGTACGTCAGTTTCGTGTGGTCGAGGCCGAGTTGGTGGAGAATCGTGGCCTGAAGGTCGTGTACGTGAACCGGCTTCTCGGTCACGTTGTAGCCGATCTCGTCGGTCTCCCCGTGGATGATGCCCGGCTTCACGCCGCCGCCAGCCAGCCACATCGTGTACGCATCGATATGATGGTCGCGGCCGACCGTCTCGCGCGTTTCGCCCATCGGCGTGCGGACGAACTCGCCACCCCACACCACGAGCGTGCTGTCCAGCAACCCGTGCCGCGTCAGGTCTTTCACCAGCGCCGCACTCGGCTGATCGACTTCCTTGCAGATGTTATCCAGTGACTTGCCCAGGTCGATGGCCCCACCGTGGTGGTCCCAGTCGGTGTGGATGAGTTGGATGAACCGCACGCCCCGCTCCACCATGCGGCGAGCGAGCAGGCAGTTGTTCGCGAACGACGCCTTGCCGGCTTCCGCCCCGTACAGTGCGAGCGTTTCCTTCGTCTCGGTTCTCAGGTCCATCAGTTCCGGGGCGGCCGTCTGCATGCGGAAGGCCATCTCGTAGGCCGCGATACGGCTTTCGATCTCCGGGTCGCCGACCGCCGACTGACGGAGTTTGTTCAGGTCGCCGACGGCGTCGATGAAATCGCCCTGCTGTTTGCGGTCGACGCCCTTCGGCGAGGCCAGATCGAGGATCGGGTTCTCCCCTTTCAAGAATGGCACACCCTGGTACAGACTCGGTAGGAAGCCGTTCGACCAGATGGCCGCTCCGCCGCGGGGGCCGCGGGGGCCGGACTGGAGGATGATGTAGCCCGGCAAGCTGTCGGACTCAGAGCCGAGGCCGTAGTTCACCCACGCGCCCATGCCCGGTCGGCCGAACTGAGGCGACCCGGTGCTGAAAAAGACCTTCGCCGGGCCGTGGTTGAACACGTCGGTCTTCATCCCCTTGAGCCAGCAAATATCGTCGGCCACCTCGCGGTGATAGGGGAGCACTTCGCTGAGCGTCATGCCGCACTTGCCGTACTTGCCGTAGGAGCGCTGGCAGCCGAGGATCTTGGCGTCCCCCTTGATGAAGGCGAAACGCTTGCCCTCGGTAAAGGACGGCGGCACGACCTGCCCGTGCAGGCGGTTCAGCGTCGGCTTGGGCTCGAAAAGTTCCAGGTGGCTGGGCCCGCCGGCCATCATCAGGAAGATGACCGCCTTCGCCTTGGGCCGGTGATGCCCCGCCTTCGGCGCCAGCGGGTTGACCGCCTGCCCTTCCTGAGCAAGCAGCGAGGTGAGCGCCATGGAGCCGATCCCCATGGTGCAGTCGCGCAGAAAATGGCGTCGCGTCAGGTTCAATAAATTCTCATTCATGACGAGCCTCGATATCGTGCGCTCGGCGGTTTAGCGCTTGGATAAAGCGCTAAACCGCCGAGCGCGCTTTCTATTCGCGGGTGATGAATTCATCCACATTGAGCAACACGCGCGCCACCAGCATCCAGCCATTATTCGCGGTGCGCACGTAACGCAATAACCGCTCGCGTTCCGCCTCGGACGGGTTGCGGGCGAAGCACACCTTGTACGCATAATCGACCCGGCCCACGTCGTCCGAAGGTCCTTCGGTTTCGATGCGTTTCCCCAGCGCCTGGGCGAACTCGACGAACACCGGATCGTTCGCCAGGTGCAGCGCCTGCAAGGGGGTGTTGGAGCGATTCCGGCGCGTGCAGGACGCCTGGGCGTCGGCGGCGTCGAAGGTGGTCAACAGCGGGTGCTGGGCCTGGCGCTGGATGAAGGTGTACATGCCGCGACGGTAGCGGTCGGGGCCCTTGCTCTCGACCCACGCATGGTTGCTCTGCGTGAAGAGGAACACTTCCTTCGGTTGCGGGGGGAACACGCCGGGGCCGCCGACCTTCGGGCTGAACTGCCCGCTCGCACACAGCGACACGTCGCGGATGATCTCCGCTTCGAGTCGCAACCGTGATTGCCGACCGAGGAGCAGGTTTCGCGGATCCTTCTGCGCGACGTCGGCGAGACTCGCCGACGAGTGCCGGTAGGTGGCCGATGTCACGATGAGTTTGTGCAGCGTCTTGAGGGACCACGCTTTTGGCGAACCCGAAGCGTTAGCGCCGGGGTGCTTATCAGCAACGCCGGGGTGCTTGTCATCGCCAACACCCCGTCGCTGACGCTCTGGGTTCGCCAACTCGCACGCCAACCAGTCCAACAGTTCGGGGTGCGTCGGGAAGCTGCCCTGCAACCCGAAATCGTTCTCGGTCTCCACGATCCCGCGTCCGAAGAACTTCTGCCATTCGCGGTTCACCGTCACGCGGGCCGTCAGCGGATTCTCGGCACTCGTGAGCCACTTCGCGAGATCAAGCCGCGACAGCTTGGGCGAGGCGGGAGCGTTAGCAACCGGAGTTGAGATCGCGGCA
>JBBQCQ010000249.1:0-6093 GCA_038318835.1 Gemmatales bacterium
GGGTCGCTGTTCGAGCGGCGGATGTCCAGCGTCTACCACAACACCGCCACCGTCCACGACGCCGACGGCAGCTTCCTCGGCATCTACCGCAAGATGCACATCCCCGACGACCCGATGTTCCTGGAGAAGTACTACTTCACGCCCGGCGACACGGGCTGGAAGGTCTTCGACACGAAGTACGCGAAGGTCGGCACGCTCGTCTGCTGGGACCAGTGGTATCCCGAAGCGGCGCGATTGACGGCGTTGCAAGGGGCGGAAGTGATCTTCTACCCGACGGCCATCGGCTGGCACCCGCAGGAGAAGGCCGAGTACGGCGAGGCCCAGCACAGTGCCTGGGAAACGAGCATGCGCGGGCACGCCATCGCCAACGGCATCTATGTGGGGGCGGTCAACCGCGTCGGCCACGAGGTGCTGGTCGGCGACGGGTTGGAGTTCTGGGGCCAGTCGTTCGTCAGCGATCCGTTCGGCCGACTGCTGCATCGCGGTAGTGTGGCGAAGGAAGAAGTCATCACGATGACGTGCAGCCGGAAGCTGATGGAAGAAGTCCGCCGCAACTGGCCGTTCTTCCGCGATCGGCGGATCGACCACTACGGCGGCCTGACGAAGCGGGTGGCGGACTAAGCACGGGCACGAATCAACTTCCCCTTGCGATCATTTCCCCACAGACTCCTTCAACGGCACGTCTTTCAGCGCTTTCAGCCCCTCGACCACACCCGCCGCGTTCCGCTCCGCGCCGGCGGGACTGGTGTGCGTGTTGTCGGCCGTCGTGAAGTACTTCGCCTTGATCTCGGCCGGCGGCATCTCGGCGTAGAGGGCCATGACGATGCGGTTCAGGTTCACGAACGGCACTTTCTCTGGGGCTTTCAATCGGGGCGCTGCTACCGGGGGCTGACGCCCCTGGCTAACGACTGCCGCCGCTCCGCGGATGAAATCCGGTTGGCCGTTACTTCATCTTCATCCGCGGCCGCGGCGGCACCGTCATGCCGTCGCCGAGGTAGAAACTCGGGTGCGGCGGTTGGTTGTAGCCGACGTTCTGCCACGCGACGGCCAGGCGGTACTGCGAGTCGTGCATCAGCGTAACCAGCCGATGCTCCGTCGGGATCGGCGTCGTGTAGATGTGCAGTTCCTTCCCGTCGGTGGTTCGCAGCATCACCTCCTCGCGCCAGTCGCCGAACAGGTCGGCACTCAGGGCGGGCGTCGATTTCGAGCCGTTGTTGGAGGCACAACCGTCGGCCGTGAGCAGCGGCGTTTCGGTCTCCTTCAGCCAGTCCCACTTCGTGATGCGGTTGCGGTCGAGCAGTTCGCGGAGCAGGTCGCCGTCCCACCACACCGCGAAGTTGCATGACCGCGGCTTCCGTTGCGAGATCGTTTCGCCCTTCACGTTCCAGACGCCACTGAGGCCCGCGCCGCTCGCCCACATCTCGGCCCCCTTGTGCCGCGGGTCGATGTCGGCCGCCAGACCCCGGCCCACGTCCGCACACGGCTTGCTCCACAAAATCTCGCCGGTCTTCGCGTCGCGGAACGACACGCCGAGCATCGGCTTCGACTTCTCGTGAATGTTGAACACTTCCAGCCCCGGCCGCGACGGGTCGAGGTCCGAGACGTGCAGCGCATCGCCGTGGCCGAGGCCGGTCGAGTAGAGGCCCTTGCCGGTCGAGCCGACGCAGCACCCGCCGTAAATGATGTCGTCCTTGCCGTCGCCGTCCACGTCGGCCACACTCAGGCTGTGGTCGCCCTGGCCGCGGTAGGTCGGGTGGCCGTCGTTCGTGTCGAACGTCCAGCGGCGGGTAAGCTTGCCGCCGCGCCAGTCCCACGCCACCAGTACCGTTCGCGTGTAGTACCCGCGGCACATCACCACGCTCGGCCGTTCGCCGTCGAGATAGGCCACGCCGGCCAGAAAGCGATCGACGCGGTTGCCGTAAGCGTCGCCCCAGTCGGCCACCTTGCCACGGGCGGGAAGGTAATCGACTGACGCGAGTGCCTTGCCGGTCAGCCCGTCGAAGACGGTGAGGAACTCCGGCCCGCTGAGCACGTAGCCGTCGGCGGTGCGATGATCCGCGACCGCGTCGCCGAGGACTTTGCCGGTGCCATCTACGGTGCCGTCGGCCGTCTTGCACACGACTTCGGCCTTGCCGTCACCGTCGAGGTCGTAGACGAGGAACTGCGTGTAGTGTGCCCCTTCGCGGATGTTCTTGCCGAGGTTGATCCGCCAGAGGAAGGTGCCGTCGAGCTTGTACGCCTCCAGCTTCGTCTCGCCGGTCGTGCCCTTCTGCGAGTTGTCGCGCGGCCGCATCTCCTGCTTCAGGACGATCTCATATTCGCCGTCGCCGTCGAGATCGCCGACGCTCGCATCGTTCGGCGTGTGGCCGGGCAGTGTCTTCAGTGGGATGGACAGATACGGCTTATCGGTCAGCGTGAATCGGCTGTTCGGCTCGCCTTCCTTGCCGTCGAGGACGGGCCGGACGAAGTAGGCGTTCTTCTTCGCGAGGTCGGCGGTGTCGTCGGTGAAGTTCGTGCCCTTCGCGAGCGGTTCTTTCGTCAGCCGCGTCGGTTCGAGTGCGTCAGTCTGCCGATAGACATGAAAGGCGATGCCCTCGGGATCGCTGCCGAGGAGTCGCCAACTGACGAAGACTTTCTTGCTATCGGGGACGGCCACAACACCACGGCCGAGGCGTTCGGTCTGCCGGGGCGGAAGGTCCGCGCCGAGGGCGGTCGCGGCGAGAAGGACGAACGTGAACGCGGCCAGGGTCGTGCGCATGGTCGGTCCTTCTGGGAGGGAATCGGACCGAGGGATGGGTTAGGCGTGCCGTCGTGAGATAGTCATGAAGGGTCGGCTATTGCCTCGGATTCCACCACCCGTCGAGCTTCGCCGTCAGCGCCTTCACCTGCTCCGGCTTGCCCGCGGCGAGGTCGGTCTTCTCCTCCGGGTCGGCGACGATGTCGTACAACTCCGGCTTCCCCGGCCCGTCGGCGTCGGCGGCCACGTGCGGCACGATCAACTTCCACTTGCCGTCGATGATCCAGCGATGGCGAATGCTCCTGGCCGGAACGTCGAGATCGACCGCGTTATGCGTGAAGCACTCGCCGTACAGGGCCGTCCGCTTCCTCACTGCGTCGGCGTCCAGCAGGTTTATGCCCGGTAAGCCCTTCGGCGGGACGATGTCGCAAGCGGTGAGGATCGTCGGTAAGAGGTCGAGCGAACTCGCGAGGTCGTCCGCCATCCGCGGCTTCGCGTGGCCCGGCCAACGGAACAGGATCGGCGTCCGCAAGCCCGCGTCGTAGGGCGTGCGCTTCGAGCGGATCGAGAGTTGTCCCTTCGGGTCTTGAATCCAGCCGTTGTCGGCGAGGTAAACCACGATCGTGTTGTCGGTCAGCTTCTTCTCATCGAGGTGATTCAGCAAGTCGCCGCAGGTCTGGTCGAACCACTCGATCATCGCCCAGTACTTCGCCTCGGACGGCGTGCCCTTGCCGGCGTACTTCTTCAGCAACTCGGCCGGCGGGTTGTGCGGCGTGTGCGGCATCATCGGGGCGTACCACACGAAGAACGGCTTGTTCTCCTTCGTGGACTCGGCGATGAAGTCGTAGATCGGCTGCATCGTCTTGCGGCCGATATCTAGCCCTTCGTCGCCGTGGCGGAGGCCCTTCGTCATGCCGTGGGTAAAGCCGCCGCGGTGGAAATCGCCCTGCCACCACTTGCCCGTTTGCAGGCTACGGTAGCCCTTCTCGCCGAGCAACTTCGGCAGCGTCGGCACCGCTTCGAGGTGCTTGTTCATCCGCTCGCGACCATCGAGGAAGGCTTGCGACTTCTGGAACTCCGCGGGCTTCATGCCGGCGGGAATCGGTGGGTCGTTGCTCGTGACTTTGTGTTGGTGTGGGTACAACCCGGTGACGAGCGACGCGAGGCTCGGGCAGCACAGCGACGCGGGCACGTACCCGCGGGTGAACGTGAGGCTCTGCGCCGCGAGCTTGTCCAGGTGCGGCGTGCGGACGTGCGGGTGCTTCTGGAAGCCGTAATCGGCCCACCCGTGGTCGTCGGAGACGATGAGCACGACGTTCGGCGGGGCCGCCGTGGCGAAGGAGGCGAAGGCCAAAAGTATGACGAGAGCGGGGAGGATTCGCATGGGCGGGTTCGTCGGCGGGGTGGTGCTAGCGGGTGTAGTTCGCCCGGATGACGGAACGGTCCGTGGACTTCAGGGCGACCTCGAAACTCGGTCGTTGCCGGTTGATCCCGCGGGTGCCCGGCGGGGCGTCCTTGTCCGAGAAGATGACGACGACCGCGTCGCCGTCGCGGACGACTTCGATTTTAAAGTTTTTCAGGTCGAGGTTCGGGTCGTTCTTCAAATACTCGGCCTGCCCGATGCGGATCGCGAGCAGACTGCCGACCCGGATGCGTTCGGTCGTCGGAATTTGGTCCAGGCGGGCCACGAGCGCGGCCACGTCTTTGGCGGGCAGTTCCGCCTTCTGGCCGGGCTTCACGCCGACGCACTTCGCGGCGTCGACCTTGTCGCTTTCGGCCAGCAGGACGGTGACGGCTTCGCCCTCCCGGACGACGACGACGGTGCCCGCCGGCCGCCGGTCGAAGGGCAAGACCGCGGCCGCCGTCTGGATTGAGAGGTAGTTCTCCCCCTGAATCGCGTCGAGGGCCTGAATGACACTGGGGTCCGCCATGGGTCGCCACCGTGAGAAGGATCCGCCGCCACGCTATATCGTAGTGTCCTTGCCCGTCGCGGGGTCGAACTTTCGGAACGTTCCGCTGGGCGTGCCTAGGTAGCCGGGGTAGCCCTGCTTGATGTTGTCGTTCTTATCCTGCGTCGAGAAGTTGTCGCTGTTGAGCTGATCCTTCTTCGGGTCGTTGGTCCGCACGGCGGCCTTGGTCACCGGGTCGATCGTGGAGTAGTCGCCGTGCGTGTGGTAGTCGCCGACGACCGTCGTGCCGGCCGGGGCCGGGGCCTGCTTCAGCGGGTTGGCCCCCTGGTCGGTGCCCTTGGCCGGCCCAGTGTAGTAGTACTTCCCGTCCGTGCCCTTGTAGATGAGGCCGGAGTACTCGGTGTTGTCCTTGATGGACTGCGGGTTGGCCTCGTTGAGGGCGGCGCGGGCGGCGTCGTCGGGGCTGTCGAACGGACCGTTCTTCTTGCCGCCGGGGCACGGCGTCGTACTCCCCGGCGGGCAGTTGGCCGCGGGGCCCGAACTCGGCGTGGAGGAAGAGCAACCGCTTGGCACGCCATCACCCCTGCTTCATGTGAGCCAACCCGTCGGACAGGTACGCCAGCGCCCGCACTGCCAGGTGCTCGGCCCGCTTCGGCGGCGGTTGGCCGGTTGTGTCGCGGAGGTTGGCCGCGACCCACGGGAACTGCGGGTCGCTCAGCACGCCGTGGCCGAAGGCGATCATCAGGGCCGTCACCACCCGGCCGCCAGTCGACCCCGTGAGTTGGTTCACGGCGGCCACTTGGTGCCCGCGTGTGACAACGGCCGCCAGGGCACCCGGCGGGGCCTGGGCGGCCTTCTCCGGGTAGACCTCGGCGGCGAAACGCAGCGTCGCGGCGTCACCCGTGTCGCCGCCTAGCCACTCGCCCACCGGCCGCTTCACCAGCCGCGCGATGGCCGCCGCCTCGATCTCTTCCTTCTCACCGACCACGGCCTTCCGGTACGCCATCGCGACTTCGTGAATCTTGTCGGCCCGCTCCAATTCGTCGGTCCCAGGGCGGATGCCCCATTCGCGACCGGCCCATGGCATCAGCGGGTCGGCGTGGAACTCGTGGCCGAACATGACCTGGCACTCGACGTAGAACCGCAGCGACCCACGGAGCCGGAAGCCGTAGTGGCGGGCGTTGCGAAGGCCGGATTGAATGAGCGCCCGCAACCCCGCGTCGCCCACGCCGGCCGCGTGCCGCGGCGAAAACTCCTTCAGGTGGGCGACGAGTTCGTCCTCGAAGTCCTGGCGGGCCTTCTCCTCGAACGCCTGGTATTGTTCACGTCCAGACAATGCGAACATTTCGGGGCCGACCGCTTCACCGGCCCTTCACCTTCGCCCACCGCTGTGGTAGCATGGCTGTCTTCCCCGTGTAGGCCACGTGACCCGTCACGCCGTTGCCA
>JBBQCQ010000250.1:0-6088 GCA_038318835.1 Gemmatales bacterium
GTTTGCGGTACGCCGCGGCACGGTCGAGGATCGGCTTGCGCAGCGGCTCGAACGGCCGCGGGTCGCTGTCCTGGGTGGCGAACTCCATCAATTGATTGAAGGCGTCCACGAGGGTGAGCGCGTCCTGACTGACAAAGTGCAACTCGGCCCACAGGCGGTCGAGCGTGGCCCGCTCCGTGTCGGTCAGCATCAGTCGGACGAGATGGTGGTCTTCGCGGTGGAACAGCGTAAGCGTGACGACTTCATCGACGGGCACGATCTTCGTGTAGCACGCCGCAAGCGGGAAGAGGTTGCGGAAGGCGTCGAGGTCGTCCGCGAGGCGGGCGCGGGCCGGGCTGGCTTCGCCGACCAGGATCGGTACGCCGGGCTGAATCGCCGGCACGGTCGCCGGCTTCGCGGTCAGCACGTGCAGTTGCACGCCGCCGGCGGACGCCACGGTACCGCGGGTGACGAACTCGTATCCGGCGACCAGGTCGGCGGGCACGCGCACTTCCACGATGCCGGGAGCCTTCCCGGCCAGGTCGGCAGTGGCCTTGTCGAACAACGCGGGGTTGAGTCCGGCCGACGAGGTCGCGGCTGAACCGCTCGGCGTCCGCGACAAGCGGCCGAACAGGGGGCCGCCGAGCGACGTGATCGCGCGGTACACGGCCGCATCGGGCGTGTTCGCCGGCGGAGCGGTTGTGAGCGACTTCTGCACCTCGGCCGCGAGCTTCTGCTTCTCGTCCTTCGTCACGGCCAAATGCCAGCGGTCGAGGAGCGAACCCTTCGTCACGACGAAGCCGACTTCCGCGGCGGCCGTCACCGGCTCGGTGTAGAAGTGCCAGGTCGATTTGTGGCCCTGAGCGTCGGCGTGCGGGTTGCCCGCGAGCACGTCGCCCGACACATCCTTCGCCAGGTCCCACGTCTTGTCGCCGCCGATCAGGGTCAGGTTCACGCCGGTCAGGTCGCAGGAGTGGTTGCCGTCGCGTGGGCCGATCAGCAGCGAGATCAGGTCGTTCGGCTGAATAGCGAGGTTCGCGAGGGGGTCGATCTTCTTTTCGGTGCTGCCCTGCACGGTGCCGCCTGCGAGCCGTTTGCGGGTGTTGCCGCGGCGGTGTTCGAGCGACCAGACGATGCCGTTGCCGCATTCGGGGTGGGCGTGCGTGACCGCGACATCGAGCTTGAAGGTGCCCGCGACCGGACTCTGCCAGCCGACGACGGCCTGCAGTTTCGGCGACGGGTGAACCGCGACGCTGTGCGGCTTCATGTTCCCGGGGATGCGGACGTGCGTGTCGGACGAATTCGCCAGCAGGCTCGGCGTCTCGTTCGATCCCCAACCGTTGATGAAGGCGTGCCCGCCGCCGTTGGTCAGCTTGTTTGTGAAGTGCGAATCGATCGCGATCGGCCCACCGGCGCCGATGCCGAGGCAGTCGAGCCAGGCTTGCAGAACGGCGGCTTCCAGATTGTGCGACTTCGCCACCGTCGGCACATCGGCCGGCGTCTTCGACTCGGCGAAGTCGGCCGCGACTTGCAGGTATTCGGCCGTGCGGGCGAGAACACGCTCACGGCGGGCCGTCAACTCGCTGGCCACGCCGCGGACATCGCGAAGGAGCAAGTCGGGGCGGTTCGCTGCGACGAACCGCGGCCGTTGCCACACGACGGCCGCCGTCCCGTCGCCGAGGTCCGAGGCGGCGAGGTACAGTGTCACTTCGCCCTTCGCGTCGGCGGGCGGGAGTTTCAGCCGCACGTCCTGCCCGGTCGCGAGCGGGTCGAGCGGTTCCATCCACGCCTTCGGGCCGTTGAGTTTGCCGATGTGCCCGACGGTGCCGAACTTCCAGAGTGCCTTCTGCCACCGGGCGATGTCCGCGGCCAGGGCGTTCGCGTCGTCCGGCTTCGCCGTCCGCCAGCGGGCACACAGGTCGTTCAACAGCAACGACGGCTGAACCCCGTCGAGTGCCTTCCAGACGGTCGCCAGATACTTCGCACTCAACTTGTGCTCGGCCGCGACCGCGTCCAGCGACTTGCGGCCAGCCCGGATGGCGTCACGTTCGACGAGGGTCGCCCGCAAATACTGTTCGACAGGCACGCGGCCGGCTTCCTTGACATCGACGATCACCCCTTGCAGGTTGACGACGTTGCCGCCAGTCGCATCGGTGTAGCGGCCGTAGAGGGTGCGAATCTGTGCGAGGATTTCGTTCGTCTGATCGCGGCGGGTCGTGGTCGGCGCGAAGCGGAGGCCGTCGGGCAACAGAACTGCGTGACTCGCCACGTCCTTCGCCGCGTCGAGGTACTTCGACAGGAAGGCTGGCGACATGACGAGGGCACTGCCGGTGTTCGTGAATCCCTCGCCGGCGGCCCCATCGATGGGGAATTCGCGGGCCGGGTTGAGCGAATCGACGCCGGTCAGGTCGCGGAGAGTGTAAGTATACTCGGCGTTGCTGAGCCGTCGCAGCACGACGCGGCCGGGGTCGCCGGCGTGGGCCTTCGCCTCGTGCGTCAGGAAGGTCTTCACCCAAGTGCGCAGGGTGGTGCGGTCGGCGGCGGTCGGCTGCTTCGCTTCCGGCGGCGGCATCTGCTCGGTGTCGAGCATCTCGGCCACCTTCTGCCAGGTGCGGGTCGCCTTCCGCGCGTCGTCGAGCGTGGCAAACTGCTGCAGGTCGATGTCGCCTTCGGATCGCTTCGCCGAGTGGCACGACTGGCAGTGGCGGACGAGGATGGGGCGAACGGTCCGGGTGTACTCGTCGGCCAAAGACGCCACCGGGTCGGCCGCCGCAGTGGGCGAATCGGGAGTCAGCAACCAGGCGAACGCGAGTAGGCCGAGGAGGGACAGGAACGTCACGGCGGGTCGGATCACGGGCCGCTCCGAGGGAGGTCGGATGTTTGGGCGAAGCGAGTTCGGCGGGGTGCCCGCGATTGTACCCGATCCGGGTCGTGCGGGCCGCAGTAATTTCCGGTAGACTGAAGAGCGTACCACCGAGGGGACCGAAATGCTACGACATTGGCAACTCTTCGCGGCCGGAGCGTGGGCAGTGCTCGCGGTCGGCATCGGCTTGCGAACGATTCTGTTTGACGACGAAACGCTGGACCGCTTGCCGGTGCGGAACTGGAACGTTGCCAACCTCATCTGTGCGTTCCTGTGCGTCTGGAACCTCGCCCGCTGGTTCCAGGCCCAGGCGGCGCGACGGGACGCCGTCGATCCGAACGACCAACCGCTTCAGCCGAACCGCAACGCCAGTACCAGCTACGAGTACAACCCGGACCTCGACTTCCAGAAGTCCAAAGATGAAGACGGAAATGGCCACAGATGAACACGGATACACACAGATAAGAACCGAATCGATTACTGCAAACCTGCCAACTCGGTTTTTGAAAAAGAATCTGTCCTTTTCGGCTTTATCTGTGTTCATCCGTGTTTATCTGTGGCCATACCTCTTGGTTCATGGACGCCGCAGTACGAGAACAGTCGCGGGTAGACCGGCAGGTAGCGGAACAGGCGGAACCAGCCGCGGGCTTGCACCACGGCCGGGCGTTCGCAAAAGTTGCAGCGGACGGCGGTTCCGTCGTCGCGGAGGATGATTCGCTCCAGCCGTTCCTGGAAATGATCGGCCAGTTGCTCGTCGGTCACACCCCGGCGGGCCAGCTCGCCCTCGATCAGATCGACGGCCGCCGGTTCCATGTCGCCGCGGAAGACCGTGACACGGTCCAGAAGGGTCTCGGTTTCCGCACTCCGCATTCGGGCGGCGATGGTCTTCAGGTCGAGCCGCATGTTTCGGTTCCCGGCCAGGCGACGAAATCTGGTTCGGGAACTTCGGAACCCCGAACGGCGTCCTAGTGTTGGATCAGTACGTCAATCTCACGATGTTTCCCTGGACCGGTGCTTTCCCGGTGGTTTAGACTACACATACTGTACGGGTCGCACCGAGTCCGGGTCGATTCCGTTCGCTCACTCCTCTCTGAGGGTCTTCGGATGTTCCGATTCGCCATCGGCCTCTTCTCACTCGGCCTGGCCTTCGCCGCCCGCGGGTCCGCCGCGGAACCGATTCCTGTCGCTCCGCAAACCGAAGCGATCAACAAGCACATCCTGGACGGGTACGCCAAGGCCGGCATCAAGAAGCCCGCCGACAAGGCGACCGACCTGGAGTTCATGCGCCGCGTCTTCATCGACCTCATCGGCCGCATCCCAACCAGCGAAGAAGCCGTGGACTTCGACCAGGACAAGAGCGCCAGCCGCCGGACTCGCCTCGTTCACCGCCTGCTGTACGCGAAAGAATACAAGCCGAAGAGCAACGGCATGACGATCAAGCTCGACGGCAAGAAGGAACTGAGCTTCGCCTACACCGACGAGTTCGCCGAACACTGGGCGAACATCTGGACCGTCTGGCTGCTGACCCGCACTGGCCACCCACTGTACCGCGAGCAAATGGCCGTGTGGTTGGAGCAAGAACTCGGGGCAAACCTCAACGCCGACGTTACCCCCTACGACCAACTCGTCTCGAAGTTGCTCACCGCGACCGGCAAGTCGAACGAGAACGGGGCCGTGAACTTCATCATTCACCACCTCGGCGAACCGACCCCGAACGAAAAGCAAACCGAAACGGGCAAGTTCGACGCCGTGCCGATCACGTCGCGAGTCACCCGGCTGTTCCTGGGTATTCAAACGAACTGCACCCAATGCCACGATCACCCCTTCAACAAAGAGTGGATTCAGGCCGACTTCTGGGGCGTGAACGCCTTCTTCCGCCAGACCGTCCGTGACAAGACGCCGACCACGAGTGCCGACCGCCAGATGATGGCCAACCCGGTGCAGGTGGCGCTATCCGACGAGTCGAAGTACAACGCCCAGTCGATCATCTTCTACGAGCGCCGCGACGGCAAACTGATGGCCACCAAGCCGAACTTCCTGAAGGACCTGTCCAAGGCCGAGGCGGGTGAGGTCGACACCAAGATCATGGTGAAGGGCGAGAAGTCCCGCCGCGACGCGCTCTCCGACTATGTGTTGAAGCACGACAACTTCTCGAAGGCGTTCGTCAACCGCATCTGGGGCCACCTGTTCGGCCGCGGCTTGAACAAGGAAGCCAGCATCGACGACTTCGGCTCGCACAACGAGGTCGTCCACCCGGAGATGCTCGCCGAACTCGGCAAGGACTTCGCCGACTACGCCAAGTACGACATGAAAAAGCTCTTGTTCTGGATTTGTTGCAGCGACGCCTACAGCCTGAGCCACGTCGCCAACCCGCAGTACATCGACCAGAAGTTCGAGCCGTACATCGCCCGGATGCCGCTGAAGGCCCTGTCGCCGGAAGTGCTCTTCGAGACGATCATGACGGCGACGAAATCCGACCTGTACGCCGACGCCGACGCCCGCAAGAAGCAACGCGAACAGTGGATGTCTAAGCTCGTCCGCAACTTCGGCGACGACGAAGGGAACGAAATGACCTTCAACGGCACCGTCGTGCAGGCCCTGCTCATGATGAACGGCAAGGAACTGAACGACGAAGTCGCGAAGAAAACCGCCACGAACCCCGTCACCCGCATTGTGGCCAAGCACGGCGGCAAGGGCGGCAACGTGAGCGCCTCGGCCGTCATTGACGAACTGTTCCTGTCGACGCTGACTCGCCACCCTACGTCGGCCGAGTTGTCGAAGATCAAAAACATCATGGACAAGGGAGCGGTGATCGCCGGCGAACCCGCGAAACCCGACTCCAAGCCCACGGCGCCGGTGAAGCCAGTCGAGGTGCCGAAGGTTGGCAAGCCGAAGGGCGGCAAGAACGCCCCGCAAGCCGTCATCCCATCCGGCCCACGGACAGTCCCCGGCAGCAGCCCGAACGACGTGAGTTTCTACCAGGACCTGTTCTGGGCGCTGCTCAACACGAACGAGTTCATGCTAAACCACTAACGGTCCGTGAGTCGTAACCGAAGCGGGCCGGCACTAGTGTGCCGGCCCGCTTGCTTTTGTTCTGAGTGGATGGTGAGCGACTATTGCAGATCCCAGCGGATAGTTGTGCATCGTGGCTTGATCAAGAATATCGCAACCCACTGTCGTGGCATATGGTTGCAGACAGTAGACTCCGAGGTTTTTGCTCAACAAACTGTTGGCAACTGCACTAGG
>JBBQCQ010000251.1:0-6065 GCA_038318835.1 Gemmatales bacterium
GGTCTTCGGGCTGCACGTGGGCCAGGTCGTTGCGGCCCAGATAGGTGACGGCCAACTCGCGGAAGATGTAGTCGATGATCGACGTACTCATCTTGATGTACGGGTTGCCCTGCACCACGCCATTCGGCTCGAAACGGGTGAACAAGAAGGCGTCCACGTACTCTTCGAGCGGCACCCCATGCTGAAGGCCGAGCGACACCGCGATGGCGAAGCAGTTCGTCATGCTGCGGAAGGCGGCCCCTTCTTTGTGCATATCGATGAAGATTTCGCCGAGGTTGCCGTCGTCGTACTCGCCGGTGCGGACATAAATCTTGTGGTTGCCGATGCGGGACTTCTGCGTGTACCCCGCCCGGCGGTCCGGCAAGCGGCGGCGCTTGGCGATGTACCGGTGGACGATCTTCTCGACAACCCGCTCGGCCACCAGCACCGGCTCGGCCTTCGGTTCCGCCGGCACTTGTTCCGGTTCGTCCGCGATGGCCGCGAGCATAGCGGCCTCCGGAGAGTCGGCCACCGAGTTCAGCGGCTGGCTGAGCTTCGATCCGTCGCGGTAGAGGGCGTTCGCCTTCGTCATGAGTTGCCAGCTCAGCCAGTACGCCTTCTTCACGTCCTCGACGGTCGCGTCGTAGGGCATATTGATCGTCTTCGAGATGGCCCCGCTGATGAACGGCTGGGCGGCCGCCATCATGCGGATGTGGGCCTCGGCCGACAGGTATCGTTTGCCGGTCTTGCCGCACTTGTTCGCACAGTCGAACACCGGCAGGTGCTCGGACTTCAGGTGCGGTGCGCCTTCGATCGTCATGGTGCCGCACACGAACGTGCTGGCGTCGTTGATCTGCTCCCGCGTGAAGCCGAGGTACGTCAGCAGGTCGAAGGTCGGCGCGTTCAGCGTGTCGGCGGGAATCTTCAGGGTGTTCACCAGGAAGTCTTCGCCGATAGTCCACTTGTTGAAGACGAACGGCAACTCGAACGCCCCCGCGAGTGTGCCCTCGATGCGGGTGAGGACTTCCGGCGTGAAGCCCTTTGCCTTCAGGTTGGCCGCGTTTATGTGCGGGCAACCGTTGAGCGTGGCGGCCCCGCGGCTGTGGCGGACCATGTCCTCGATCTGCCACGGCGCGTAGCCGAGCTTCGCGAGGGCCGGCGGCACCGACTGGTTGATGATCTTGAAGTACCCGCCGCCGGCGAGCTTCTTGAACTTCACGAGCGCGAAGTCCGGCTCGATGCCGGTCGTGTCGCAGTCCATGACGAGACCGATGGTGCCCGTCGGGGCGACGACCGTCACCTGGGCGTTGCGGTAGCCGTGCTTCTCGCCGAGTTCGAGCGCCCGATCCGACTCCGACCGGGCCGCCGCGAGCAACTCCGGAGGGCAGACGCGGGCGTCGATGCCGACGGGGAAAACGGTCAGCCCTTCGTACTCGGACGGGGCGACGTTGTACGCGGCCCGCCGGTGGTTGCGGACGACCTTCAGCATGTGGTGCTTGTTGGCCTCGTACCGCGGGAACGGTCCGACTTCGCCCGCGATCTCGGCCGACGCCGCGTACGCCCCGGCGTGCATGATCGCCGTGAGGGCCGCACACTGGGCACGCCCTTCGACCGAATCGTAGGGAATGCCCTGCACCATCAAGAGCGCGCCGAGGTTGGCGTACCCGAGGCCGAGGGTGCGGAAGTCGTACGACTTCCGGGCCACCGGTACGCTCGGGAACTGGGCCATGTGAACGCTAATTTCGAGGATGAGCGTCCAAACGCGGATACCGTGCTTGTACGCGGCGAGGTCGTACTTGCAGGTCTTGGTGTCGTAGAACTTCATCACGTTCAGCGATGCCAGATTGCACGCCGTATCATCGAGGAACGCGTACTCCGAACACGGGTTTGTCGCGTTGATGCGGCCGTCCACAGGGCAGGTGTGCCACTCGTTGAACGTAGTATCGAACTGCACGCCGGGGTCGGCACAACTCCAGGCCGCGAAAGCGATCTGGTCCCACAGTTCGCGGGCCTTGAGCACCTTCATCGGCTTCGGGGCACGGTTCTGCTTCTCGGCCTTCTCCTTCTCCGTCCGCCACGTCAGGTGCCACGGGCCGTCGGTATCGACCGCCTTCATGAACTCGTTGGTGATCCGCACCGAGTTGTTACTGTTCTGGCCGGAGACGGTGTAGTACGCCTTCGAGTTCCAATCGGTGTCGTACTCCTCGACCTCGATGTGCGTGTAACCCTGGCGGCACAGTTGCAGAACGCGGGCGATGTAGTTCTCGGGCAAGAGGGCCGTGCGGGCGTCGATCACGGCCTTGCGGAGCTTCGTGTTCTTCGCCGGCTCGTACTTCTCGGCTGCCACCGGGTGCGTGACCACAGCTTGCATGATCGCGTTCAGATGCAGGTTCATCTGCCGCGAACCGCTGACCAGGGCGGCCACTTTCTGCTCTTCCGTCACCTTCCAGTTCACGTAGTCTTCGATGTCGGGGTGGTCCAGGTCCAGCACGACCATCTTGGCCGCGCGGCGGGTTGTCCCTCCGCTCTTAATTGCACCGGCCGCCCGGTCGCCGATCTTGAGGAAGCTCATGAGGCCCGACGACTTACCGCCGCCGCTGAGGGGTTCGCCATCGCCGCGGACGTTCGAGAAGTTCGACCCGGTGCCAGACCCGTACTTGAAAATGCGAGCCTCACGGACCCACAAGTCCATGATGCCGCCCTCGTTCACCAGATCGTCGCTGACACTCTGGATGAAGCACGCATGAGGGGCTGGTCGTTCGTAGGCTGAGGTGCTGCGGGTGACCTGGTCGGAGTGCGGATTGACGAAGTAGTGCCCCTGTGGCGGGCCTTCGATGCCGTAGGCCCAGTGTAGGCCCGTGTTGAACCACTGCGGGCTGTTCGGCGCGCTCATCTGCGTCGCGAGCATGAAGCAGGTTTCGTCGAAGAACGTCCGGGCGTCGGCCTCCGTGGTGAAATAGCCACCCTTCCAGCCCCAGTAGGTCCAGCACCCGGCCAACCGCGTGAAGACCTGACGCGAGTCGGACTCGCCGACCGACGGTTCGTCGGCCGACGCCGGCACGCTTCGCTGCAACCACTCCGGCACACCGTCCTCGGCCACCCGCACGGTGTTCGCGGCCACGCCGGCACGGCGGAAGTACTTTTGCGCGAGAATATCGACAGCGACTTGCGACCACGTCTCCGGGACGGGGATGTTCTGTTTCTCGAATACGACCGAGCCGTTCGGGTTCACGATCTTCGACGTCCGCGGGGCAAACGGAATGGCCGCAAATGGCTCCTGGCCTTCAGTCGTGAAACGGCGGTCGATCTTCATGTGTTCGCTTTCAGCAAATTGAGGCAGTTATTATTGTATCAGGTGTTCA
Organism: Gemmatales bacterium; assembly: GCA_038318835.1. Taxonomy (GTDB): domain Bacteria; phylum Planctomycetota; class Planctomycetia; order Gemmatales; family Gemmataceae; genus Limnoglobus. Next base: position 3,342 of record JBBQCQ010000251.1, read on the forward strand.
GGTGAACGTCCGTACCCGTACCGGTCGTCTGGTGAGTCGGCAAACCTAATTATGAATCCTGGGAGGAGGAGATGATGCCCCGCTTCGCATGTCGGGTGCGGGTGGCGGTGGGTGCCCGCAAGCGCTCCCGCTATAACCGTCACAATCGCGCTACTCTCCACTCGCGCGTCGGGCAAACCCGGCCTCGGCAGCTTAACCGGACCCGCTCACGAAGGGCAACGTGAGGCCCTTCTGGTCCTGATATTTGCCCTTCTTGTCAGCGTAGCTGACCTTGCAGACTTGCTCGCCGCGGAAAAACAGCATTTGGGCGATACCCTCACCCGCATAAATCTTGGCCGGCAGCGGCGTCGTGTTGCTGATCTCGATCGTCACGCGGCCCCGCCATTCAGGCTCTAACGGCGTGACGTTCACGATGATGCCGCACCGCGCGTACGTGCTTTTCCCCAGGCAAACCACGAGCATGTCGCGCGGAATCTCGAAGTATTCGATCGTCTCGGCGAGCGCAAAAGAATTCGGCGGGATGATGCAGGTGTCGCCTTCCACGTCTACGAACGACTTCGGGTCGAAGTGCTTCGGATCGACGGTGCTACCCCAGACGTTCGTGAAGACCTTGAAGTGCCGATCCACCCGCACGTCGTAGCCGTAGCTCGTCAGGCCGTAAGAGATAATGCCGGGCCGATGCTGCTGCGGGGCGAACGGCTCGATCTTGACTTGCTGTTCGATCAGCCAGTCGGGGAGAATGCCCATCACCGCCTCCTCGCGCAGTCTACGCAGCTCTCGCCGGCTCATCGGGCGAGACGTCACTTTGTGATCGGCGAAGTCGGGAAACGCCTTCCCTGCGAGTTGGACGGGGAGCCGAACTAATGTCGTTCGCAGTTTCCCATTCCGCTACGACCCTCCTCAGCGGTATAACAGTCAGTCTTCTTTCGTCGTTCGTCGGGAATTCGCGAAGGCCCCCATGCTGCCGACTCTCACATCTCTGCTGATGATGCCGTTCCTCGGCGCGACGGAGTTGCCGACGGCCGTGTGGCAGGTCGCCCCGCAAGTGCGAGCCGACTACGATGGTCAGCCACTGGAATTGAAGAAGACGAAGGACAAGGCGGTGTTCCTCGTCCACGGCCTCATGCTCCACCCGATCCGGCAAGAGAAGGCACTGAAAACGGAGTTGCACGACTGGCAATACGCGAAGTCGGGGCTGACGCAGGCGCTCGCGGCCGAGTTCGACGTGTACGCCTTCAGTTACGCCCAGACGACGGTCCTGGACGTCGTCGCGTCTACACCCGGAATGCGCGGTCACATCCAGAAGTTGCGACGGGCGGGGTACAAGGAGATCGTGCTCATTGGCCACTCGGCCGGCGGCATCGTCTCGCGGCAGTTCGCCGAACGCTTCCCCGAAAGCGGCGTGACGAAGGTGATCGAAGTGGCCGCTCCGAACTTCGGCTCGGATCTGGCGACGATCAACGTCGGCCTACCGAAGCCGCAGGTGCAGTTCATCAAGTCGTTGGCCCGGCCTGTGCGCACAGCCATCTCCCTAGACAGCCCGAAGTTGCGCCGCGATCTCGAAATCTGCTGCGTCGTGTGCAAGCTCGGCGGGTTGCAGAACGACACGATGGTGGCGCTCGACAGTCAGTGGTCAACCGACCTTCAGAAGCAAGGCGTGCCCGCGATGTTGGTGGTCATCAATCACTTCGATGCCATGAAGGGCCCGCACGCCGTGCAGACGATCAGCACGCTGGCGAAGGAAAAACTGGTCCGCTGGACGTCGGCCGAGGTCGAGCAGGGCCGGCAGATCATGTTCAGCAGCGACGCCGATGCGGCCGCGGTGAAGCACCCCGAATCGGGTGGGCGGCCGCTCGTGCGTGTCATCGGGCGGAAATTGCTCGACCGCTGATTTCTCAGGAGCGACGGATGGCACACTGGTTGTTCAAGCAAGAACCCGACGAATTTAGCTATGCCGACCTGGAAGCGGACGGCCGCACGACCTGGGACGGCGTGTCGAACCCGGTCGCGCTGAAGCACCTACGTGCCATCGCCGTCGGCGACTCGGTTTTCTACTACCACACCGGCAAGGAGAAGGCCATCGTCGGAGTCGCCGAAGTCGTCGCCGGCCCGCAGCCCGACCCGAACAACGAGAAACTCGTCGTCCTGGACATCAAGCCAGTGCGGAAGCTCGCGAAGCCCGTGACGCTGGCGGCAATCAAGGCCGAGCCAGCATTCGCGTCGTGGGAACTCGTCCGCATCGCCCGGCTGTCGGTGATGCCCGTGCCGCCGGCGGTGTGGAAGCTGATCGAGGCGATGACGAAGGACGGCTGAAATCGGTCTTCCCAAGCCGCCCCGCTTGCGGTTATGGTGCGGCCTCTCGTGGTACCCCACTGTCAGGGAGGACGCTGGTCATGTCTGATGCGACGCCCGCTCGTCGGAATTACTTCAAGATCGTATTCGGTAGTTTCCTCGGTCTGTGTACCGGGGCGGTCATGATGTACGCGAACGCTCTGTTTGATCGCGTCGTCAAGCCGGCGAAGCCAGTCGCGAACTTCTCGGCCGGCCCGGCCGACGGCCTGACCGCCACCTTCCAGGTGATGGCGTCCGGTCAGTCCGGCTGGTGGGACTTCGGCGACGGCTCGGCCCTCGAACCGTTCGACCCGGAAAAGACGCAGGTCACGCACGCCTACGCCAAGCCTGGCAACTACAAGGTCGGCCTGACGGTTCGCAACTTCCTGATGG
>JBBQCQ010000252.1:0-6060 GCA_038318835.1 Gemmatales bacterium
AGCGACTGGACCGTCCACGTTCGATTCTGCTCGGCATCGCGAACGGTGAGGGTGCCGTTCGTCACCTTCACGCCCACGCTCGGCCGCGGGCCGGTGGAGGGCGAGGTGTTGTTCAGGTAGTTCGCCAGCACGTCTTCGAGGTTCGTTTCCTGCTTCTCGGCGACGATGTCTACCTGCGGGCCGTCAATCGTGAACGTGCCGAGGTCGGCCTGACTGCGGGCCAATGACAGGAGCGACCGCGACGACTCGACCGTCCGGGCCGACAGCACCGCTTGGCCCTTCGCGTCGGTCAGTTTCACGTCGTGCAGGACGACCGGCGAGAACCAGCCGAGCGACGCCCCGCCGACCGTCAGCGTGCCGTTGAGCTTGCCCGTGGCCTTCGCGACGACGGTATTCAGGAGGCCGGTTTTCACGAGCAGCGTGGGTGCGAACCAGGCGAGTGCCACCAGCACGACGGCGAGGAACGCGAATCGCCGCAGCCACTTTCGCGGTTTGCGAACAACGGGCGGGGCAACGGCGGGGGTGGTCAGCGTGTCGGGCATGCGCGGTCCTCGCGGGCGGAATCAGTCCGATAGTCGGCCGATGCTACCCAGGAAGGAGTCGCGCGCGAAGACTAACCTTGCGCAGTCGCTGCCTCTTCCGCCAATTCTCGCCGAAGGCTGGGGTCGAACAGGAACGTGCCGAATGGCGCAAGCGAGACAAGAAACGCGAGTGCGATCCGCGACAACGGCCACCGCCGCGAGCGCGCCGCCCACAACAAGAGCAAGCAATACAGGATGAACAGAACGCCGTGGGCCGAGCCGATGATGTAGTTCGGCCACTTGAGATCGGCCTGATACTTTAGGGGCATGCCGACGCCGAAGATGAGCAGGAACGACACGCCTTCAATCAGGGCGACGAGGCGGAACTTGCCCAGCGGCGTCGGCGGCACGATTTCTCCTTACGCGAACTGACCGAGCTTGCGGAACTTCTCGTAGCGCTTCGCGAGTAACTCGTCGGTGGGCAGTTGCACCAATTCGCGGAGGTTCCGCTGGAGGTACGCCTTCAGGGCTGTGCCCATGTCCCGCGGGGAGCGATGCGCGCCGCCGAGGGGTTCGTCGATCACGTCATCGACCACGCCGAACTGTTTCAGGTCGCGGCTGGTCATGCGGAGGGCCGCCGCCGCCCGCGGTTTCGTTTCGTCGTTGGCGGTCTTCCAAAGGATGCCGGCACACCCTTCGGGGCTAATGACCGAATAGTAGGCGTGCTCCAACATGCTCACGCGGTCGCCGATGCCGATGCCGAGCGCCCCGCCCGAGCCGCCCTCGCCGATCACCACGCACACGATGGGCGTCGCGAGCCGCGTGAGTTCGAGAATGCTCGTGGCGATGAGTTGCGACTGGCCACGTTCCTCGGCCCCGATGCCGGGATACGCGCCAGGCGTGTCGATGAGGCAGACGATGGGCACCTTGAACTTGGCCGCGATCCGCATCTTGCCGAGAGCTTTGCGGTAGCCCTCTGGGTGGGTGCAGCCGTAGAAGCACTCCTGCCGTTCCTTGAGCGACCGGCCCTTGTGGTGGCCGACGAGCAGAATCTTGTGCTCGCCGAGGCGGGCGAACCCGGTACGAAGGGCACGGTCGTCGCCGAAGGCACGGTCGCCGTGAAGTTCGACAAATTCTTCGAAGCAGAGGCCGACGTAATCGAGGAACTGAGGCCGCTGCTTGTGCCGCGACACTTCCACCGTCTGCCACGGCGTGAGGTTGTCGTAGGTCTTCTTGAGCAGCGTGCGGTGATCCTTTTTCATCCGGCGGATTTCGTCCGCCGCCGCTTCCCCGCCGGCCCCTTCGAGCTTTTCGAGCAGGAGTTCCAGTTGGTGAATGTCGGCTTCAAATTGCAGCGGTTCTGGGACCATGATCTTATGTATCGGTAGGGCGGATCGAGTCTTCGGGACCCGCCGCGAGCGTTTCTGGCGGGACTCGAAGACTCGACCCGCCATACAAGTCAGCCCATTGGGTCTTCGTCGGCCTCGTCCGCGATCGACTTGAAGATGCGAATCTTTTTCATGTCGATCAGGATTTTGTGGAAGTTTTCCGGCCGGTTCTCCTTCTTCTTCTCCAGCATCGTGAGGATGAACTTCGAGAACTCTTCTGTCACATCATTATTATAGGCAATCAGGGATGACGGCTTCTCGGCCAGGTGTTTCCGCAGGAGATCGGCCTGCGAGGTGGCCCGAAAGGGCGGCCGGCCGGTCGTCAGTTCGTACCAGGTCGCGGCGAAGCTGTAGATGTCGGCCCGGCCGTCGAGCATCTCGTCGCGGATCTGCTCCGGCGACATGAAACTCGGCGTGCCCTGCGGCTTCCCCTTCTTGTGGAACAGTTTCTCGAAGAATCCCTTCTTGATTTTCTTCGTGATCGCGAAGTCGATGATCTTCGTCTGGCCCAGGGCGTTCACGAGGACATTGTCAGCCTTCACGTCGCAATGCACATAGCCACTGGCGTTCATGTACGCGAGGCCGGTCGCCATCTGCTTGAAGATCTTCCGCGAGTTGACCTTCACGAACTCCTTGTCTTTCGGGTCGCGGGACAAGAGCCGCGTGCGGAGGCTGCCCGACGGGAAGTACTCCATGATGAAGTGGGGCGTCTGCGGATCGCGGCTGATCTTGAGGATGTTGATAACATTCTCGTGCCGCATCTTGATGCCGACCTCGGCCTCGTGGAACAGCACCTTGCGCACGTCGCTTTTGTCGGCGTGTTCGGGTAGTAGCACCTTCATGCCGAAGTGGCGGTGGCTGGTCGGCTCGACGACTTCGTACACCTGCGACACCGCCCCCGTTTGCAGCAGCGACCGCAGTTTGTAGCCGCCGATCGTGGTCTTCATCTCCGCCATCAGTGACCCGCCTGTTACCAGTACTCTTCGAAGTGGACATTCCCCTTCAGCTTCGTCGTCGCGTTGTCGGCCACGAAGCCGCGTTTCTCGAGAATTTCGATGACGCCGGCCGGGGCCGGGTATTTCCGCTCGCCTGTGTCCTTGTCCTTCACCGGCACGCCGATCATCTTCGGGTTGCCGCACAGGTAGACGTGCGTGCTCGCGGGGTCGAGCGTGTGGCGAACGTGCTCCTCCAGTTCGCCACTGCTCAGCAAGTCTTGCACGTACACTTTTTTCGTCACTGTCGCCTCGCGGGTCGTGAGCGGCAGGTAGGTGTAGTGCGGGTACTGCTTCATCAAGGCATCGTGCGTGGGCAGGTAGCCTAGGTCGCGTTTGAACCGCACGCAGCAGGCATGGATGATCCGCCCCGTGTGCCCCTGGCGAAGCAGGTCCCACGTCATGTAGTTGTGGGGGGCTTCGCCGGTACCGGTGCCGAGGAACACCACTGTGTCGGTCGGTTTCACGGCGGCTGTGGTGTAGTGGCCGACGATCTTCTCGCCGACTTGAATGCGGTCGCCTTCCTTCAATTTGAACAGCCGCGGTGTGAGCGCCGGAACCCGGCCCTCGCTATTCTCGCGAACCAGAACCACGTAGAACTCCAGCCAGTCGTCGTGGGCCAGGTCGCGGAGCGGGCCGCCAAGTTGGTCTTCGTAGATCGAGCAGCTGATCGAGTACGACCGCCGCACGATTTTCGTCAGGTCTTCCGGCTTCAGGTGTTCGGGCTGGCAGTCTTCTGCCCGCGGTTCCCAGTAGCCGAGGCCGAGCGTGCAATACTGGCCGGGTTGGTGGTCGTGGCGAGGGAAGTCGGGCTTCACGCGGACGATCATCAGGTCGGCGTGGAGCATCCGTAGGGATACGACGGTCGCGTTGTAGCGGGCCTGTCGGAGTTGGGCGATTTCTTCCGAAGTCATCGGTCGATGATCCTCCGCCGCCGGTTGCGGGTGAGGAGAACCGCCCCCACGGAGCATGGGAGCGGAAAGGAACCCGCTCATTCACTATACGAACGGGTTCCGCCCTGCCATCAGGCGAGTTTCTTGACTGTTTCCTTGAAGTACGCGACGCACGATTTCACGTCGGCCGAGGGGTCTTCCGGGTGGGCTTCGTACTCGATGCTGATGTACCCGTTGAACTTCACTTCCTTCAGCGCCTTCAACACGGCCGGCACGTCGAGTTTGCCAGTCGGGTCGCCGTAGGGCACGTCGGTCTTCCGCTTGTTGTCGTGGTCCTTCAGGTGCAGGCCGAAGTTCCGCTTGCCCATCTCCCGGATTTGCTTCACCGGGTCGAGGTCGATGCCGAGTTGAGACGACCGAATGAGGTGCCCGGTGTCGAGGCACGTGCCGATGAGTTCGTGGTGGTCCTTCACGGCCTTCATCACGGCCGTGGCGTCGGCCCAGCGGTGCATCTTGCCGCCGCCGACCGGCCCGTGTGGGTGGATGGCAATCGCGATCTTGTACTCGGCGCAGAGCTTGTCGAGGCTGTCGAAGCTATCCGGATCGGGGTCGGCCGAGAACGCTTTGATGCCGAGAGCTTTGCCGAAGTCGAACAGCTGCTTGTTCTTGTCGTGGTTCTTGGAGAAGTTCTCGACGCCGAACGCGACGGGCGTCACGTCGTACTCTGCGCACAGCTTTTTGGCGGCCGCGATCTTCTCTGGACTGCTGTCCGTCGGCAGGTGGCCGCGGTAGAGTTCGGCGTACTTCAAGCCGACGGCCTGCGTCTTCTTGAGGGCTTGTTCCAGTTCCTTGAAGCTGCGGAAGGTGTAGCTCTGGATGCCCACGGTGAAGCCGCCGAAATCGTCGGCCGCGGCCGCGGAACGCGGCAGCAGGGCCGAGCCAACAGCGGCCACGGAAGCGGCGAGGAAAGAACGACGATCGAACATGGAGAGGCTCCGGTGGGAGGGGGAAGGAAATCAGCGTTGCACGCGGGCGGACCCGCCCTTCGCGAAGGCCTCGACTTCGTCGAGGCTCGCCAAGCTCACGTCGCCGTGGTAGGTCGTCAGGAGGGCACCGTGTGCCCAGCCGAGCCGCAGGGCTTCATCCGGCGTGCGGCCGGTGAGAAGGCCGTAGATGAGGCCAGACGCGAAGCCGTCGCCGCCGCCGATGCGGTCGGTCACGTCCAGGTGGCACGTCGGGCTAACGTACTTCTTGCCGTTGAGCCACAGCACCGCCCCCCAGTCGTGGCGGTTGGTCGAGTGAACTTCCCGCAGGGTTGTCGCCACGACCTTGATGTTTGGGAACTTCTTCACCGCGTTGTCGATCATGCCGAAGAACACGTCGGAATCGAGCTTCGACTCGGTCTGCTTGGTGACTTCCGGCCCCTGGATGCCGAGGCCTTTCTGCAAGTCTTCCTCGTTGCCGATAAGACAATCGACGTGGCTGACGATCTCGCGGAGGACTTCCGGCGCACGCGCGGCTCCGCCGGCGACGGCCCAGAGTTTCGCACGGAAGTTCAGGTCGAACGACGTGATCGCACCGGCTGCCTTCGCCGCCTTCAACGCTTCCAGGATCAGGTCGGCCGTCGTCGGCGAGAGGGCCGCGAAGATGCCGCCGGTGTGGAACCACTTCACGCCGGCCGCGAAGATCGCCTTCCAGTCGAAGTCGCCCGGTTTCAGCATCGAACCGGCTTCGTTCGAGCGGTTGTAGAACACGACGGGCGCGCGGACGCCCGCCCCACGGTCGCTGTACACGGTGGCGATGTTCGGCCCGCGGACGCCATCGTGGTCGAAGTATTTGAAGAAGGCCGTCACGCCGCTTTCGCGGACGCGGGCTTGCACGAGTTCGCCTATGGGGTATTTCACCATGGCCGAGGCGATGCCGGTGCGAAGGCGGAAGCAGTCCGACAGATTCGCGGACACGTTGTACTCGCCACCCGACACATGCACGTCGAACGACCGGCACTTGCGGAACGGCGTGATACCGGGGTCGAGGCGGTGAACGAGGGCACCGAGAGAGAGGAAGTCGAGCGCGCAGGCGTCCTGCCGGATGGGTAAGCTGCTCATGGCAACTCCGAGAGGTTTCTAACGGCCGAGAGCGGCCCTGCCGAGAAGTCTACGAAATAAATAGCCGCCGGCTTGCCGGCGGGGATTCGCGTGACCGAAAGCCCGCCGGCAAGCCGGCGGCTAGATGGGGTGGCCGATTAGATGCCGCCGTGGCTACGAGC
>JBBQCQ010000253.1:0-6044 GCA_038318835.1 Gemmatales bacterium
ACGTACACCGAGGCACCACTGCGGCGGATCGACCGCACGTTCGAGTTTCCGGAACTGACGAAACCCGGCGTGTACGTCATCGACTTAATCGGGGCCGGCAAGAGCAGTCGGGCACTGGTGCGCAAGGGCCGACTGCGGCCGATCGTGACGGTCGGGGCCGCGGGCGAAAAGGTCCGCGTGGTGGACGAAGCGAACAAGCCGGTGCCCGATGCCACGGTGTGGCTTGGCGGCACCGAGTACACGCCGGACAAGGACGGCGTGGTCACGGTGCCGTTCAGCACGGCCCCTGGCCGTCGGCCCGTCGTGCTTAGCCGCGGCGACTTCGCCAGCCTCGATGTGATCGACCACAAGGCCGAGAATTACACCCTCGCCGTCGGCTTCCACGTCGATCGCGAGAGCCTGTTGACGCAACGCCTGGCGCAACTGATCGTGCGGCCGGGCCTGTACCTCGACGGCGTGCCGGTGTCGGTGAAGGTGCTCGAAGAGGTGAAACTGCGGATCATGTCCGCCGACCTGAGCAATATCGCAACTTCGCTAGAAGTGCCCGATTTCAAACTGTTCGAGGACCGCGAATCGACTTACGACCTCCGCGTGCCGGGCCGCACGACGATGGTGGTGGCCCAACTGACGGCGAAGGTGAAGAACCTGAGCACCGGCAAGACCGTGGACGTGTCGGCCGCGCACACGTTCGCCCTCAACGAGATCGACCGCACGGACAAGGTCGAAGACCTTCACTTCGCGAAGTTCGGCGAAGATTACGTTGTCGAACTGCTCGGCCGCACCGGCGAGGCGAAGCCCGACCGGGCAGTGAACCTGAGCCTCAAGCACAAGGACTTCCGCGAGCCGGTGAGCGTGTCGCTGAAGACCGACGCGAAGGGCCGCGTGACGCTCGGCGCACTGCCGGACATTTCGGTGGTGACGGCGACCGGGCCGGAGGGCGTGTCGCACGCCTGGGAACTCGCCCGCGATCGGCACAGCTATCGGCAACTGCTGCACGCGAAGGCCGGCGACGTGGTGACGATCCCGTACCTCGGCACCGCCCCGGCACCGGCGCGCGAAGAGTACGCACTCTTTGAAGTCCTCGGCGACCGCATCCGGGCCGACAAGTTCGACGCGCTCGCGGTGGCCAACGGCCTGCTGGAACTTCGCGGCCTCACGGCCGGCGACTACGACCTATACGTGAAGCGATCCGGCGACAAGATTCGGATTCGCGTCGTGGATGGCGTGGTGCAGAACGGCTACGTCCTCGGGAACGTGCGGCAGATGCAACTGCCGGCGATCAAGCCGGTCGCGATTCGCGACATCACCGTGGTCGGCGACGACCTGGTGGTGCGGCTGACCGACGGCTCGAAGTTCGCCCGCGTCCACGTCTTCGCCACCCGCTACCAGCCGGCCTACTCGGCCTTCCACGATCTGTACGTCCCCGACGCGGAACTGAGTGGCGTGTACCCCGGCCACGCGATCTCCGTCTACCAGACGGGCCGCAACATCGGCGACGAGTACCGGTACGTGCTGGAGCGCAAGGCCCAGAAGAAGTACCCCGGCAACATGCTCGACCGCCCGCAACTGCTGCTCAACCCGTGGGCCATCCGCAGCACCACCACCGGCGAACAGGAAGCTCTCGAAGGCGGCTTCTTCGGCCGCTCCGGCGGCGTGCAGGAACCGAAAGCAGAGCGGGGCGCGGTCGGATACGGCGGCAAGAACGGGGCCCCGGCGAGCACGGCCGGCTTCGCCGATCTCGACTTCCTCGCCGACGCCTCGACGGTGGTGGTCAACCTCATCCCCGATGCCGACGGCGTGATTCGCATCCCGCGGAAGGGGCTGGGGCCGCAGTCGATGATTCACGTGGTCGCCGTCGATCCGCTCTCGACGACGGTGAAGCACATCACGCTGCCGGAACAGGACGCGAAGTTCCTCGACCTGCGGCTGGCCAACGGTCTCGACCCGGCCAAGCACTTCACGCAACAGAAGCAAGTGAGCGTGCTGACCGCCGGGCAGGTGTTCACGGTGAAGGACATCACCGGCAGCCGCTTCGAGCTGTTCGACAGCACGGCGAAGGTGTACGGCCTGTACGCGACGCTGTCGAAGGACCCGAAGCTGACCGAGTTCGCCTTCGTGCTGACGTGGCCGAAGCTGAAGCCGGAGGAGAAGCGAACGCTCTACTCGAAGTACAGCTCGCACGAACTGAATTTCTTCCTGTTCAAGAAGGACCGCGAGTTCTTCGCCACGGTGGTGCGGCCGTACCTGGCGAACAAGAAGGACAAGACGTTCCTCGACCATTACTTGTTGGAAGCCGACCTCGGCGACTACCTGAAGCCGTGGAACTACAACCGGCTGAACAGCGTGGAGCGGGTGCTGCTCGCGCAGCGAATCGCCGGCGAGCCGGCGAAGACCAGCCGGCACTTCGACGACCTGTTGCGGCTGATGCCGCCGCGGACCGACCGCGACATCTTCCTGTTCGATACGGCCGTGGCCAGCGGCGGCCTCGGCGACGACGCGGTGAATCGAGCCAAGAGCGAACGCTACCGCGAAGAGGCGAAGCCGCTGGCGAAGGCGATGGACGCCGCGGCGGCCGCACCACCGGCCCCGATGGCGAACATGCCGACCCCCGGCCCGGCCGGGCCGGGCGGCGGCGGGTTCGGCGGCGGCGCACTCGGCGGAATGCCCGGCAACGCCCCCGAGGCCCAACGGAGGCAGTTGGAGCAGAATCTTAAGAGCCAAAATAGTCTGCGCGACGGGCGGGCGAAGCAACTCGACGAGGCCAAGAAGGACATGAAGGAGAATTGCAAGCTCGCCGAACAATTATCCGTGGATGCCCTGAACGACGCCCCCGGGAAGTTCCACGACGAGGCCGAGTTAGAGAAGCGGAAGTCCGGGGCGGTGCGGCAACTGTACCGGCAACTCGATCCGACGATGGAGTGGGCCGAGAACAACTACTATCACCTGCTGATCGCGGCGCAGACGGCCGACCTGGTGCCGGTCAGCCCGTTCTGGCAGGACTACAGCAAGCACGCCGGCGACGGGGCGTTCCTCAGCCGGAACCTGGCCGACGCCAGCCGCAACTTCACCGAGATGATGTTCGCCCTCGCTCTGCTCGATCTGCCGAGCGACTCAGCCCGGCACGAGATGAAGTTCAACGCCGGCACGATGACGCTGACGACTGCGAGTCGGGCCATTGCCTTCCATGAGGAAGTCCGCGCGGCCGACGGCGTGCCGGGGCAAACGCCCATCCTCGTCAGTCAGAACTTCTACCGTAACGGCGACCGCTTCAAGGACGAAAACGGGGAGAAGCTCGACAAGTTCATCACCGGCGAGTTCCTCACGCAGACCGTCTACGGCGGCCAGATCGTGGTGACGAATCCGACCTCCAGCCGGCAGAAGCTGACGGCCCTGGTGCAACTACCCGTCGGGGCGATGCCGCTGAGTGGCGGGCAGTTCACGAAGACGGTGGTGATGGACCTGGAGCCGTACCGCACGCATACCTTCGACTACTTCTTCTACTTCCCGAAGGCCGGCACGTTCCCGCAGTTCCCGCTACACGTGGGCAAGGCCGAGCGATTCGTGGCGGCGGCCGCCCCGGTCACGTTCACCGTCGTGGACAAGCTCACGAAGCAAGACACCACGAGCTGGGAGTTCGTCTCGCAGAACGGCACGAACGAGGAAGTGCTGGCGTTCCTCGGCCGCGAGAACGTGCGGGCACTGAACCTGGACAAGATCGCGTTCCGCCTGAAGGATCGCGGCTTCTTCGACGCCGTCACGAAGCTCCTGCAGGACCGCCACCTCTACCACGCGACGACCTGGTCGTACAGCCTGCTGCAAGCCGATCTGGCTGCGGCGAAGGAGTACTTGCAGTACGCCGACGGCTTCGTGAATGAAGTCGGCGGGCCGATCGTTAGCCCGCTGCTGGTGGTCGATCCGGTGATTCGTCATCAGTACGAACACCTGGAATACAAGCCGCTCGTGAACGCTCGCGCTCACTCGCTGGGCCAGCGGCGGCAGATCGTCAACGACCGCTTCCTGGTCGAGTACGCGGCCACCATGCGAATGCTGACGTTCCGCCGCGACCTGACCGACGCCGACAAGCTGGCGGTGACGTACTTCCTGCTGTTGCAGGACCGCGTGGACGACGCCTTCGCCACGTTCGCCGGCGTGAACCCGGAGAAGGTGCCGACGAAGATGCAGTACGACTACTGCGCCGCGTACCTCGACTTCTACCGCGAAGACACCGCCCACGCCCGGTCGGTGGCGCTGAAGTACGCGAACTACCCGGTGGACAAGTGGAAGAACACCTTCGCCACCATCGTCAGCCAACTCGACGAAGCCGAGGGGAAGGCTGGTAAGGTGGCCGACCCGGACGACCGCAACCAGCAGCAGGGCCGCCTGGCCGCGACGGAGCCGAGTTATGACTTCGCGGTCGAGAACAAGACCATCAACCTGAGCTGGCAGAATGTCGAGAGCGTCACAATCAACTACTACGAGATGGACGTGGAACTGCTGTTCAGCCGCAACCCGTTCGTGCAGCAGTCGGGCGGGCAGTTCGCGTCGATCCGGCCGAACGCCTCGAAGGTGGTGAAGTTGCCGGCCGCGACCGGCAAGACGGGCCTGCCCATCGCCGAGGCGTTCCTGAAGAAGAACGTGCTGGTGGAAGTGGTGGCGGCCGGCAAAGCGAAGTCGGCGGCCTACTACGCGAACGCGATGGACGTGAAGACGACCGACAACTACGGCCAGGTGCGGGTGGCCGACGCGGCCGGCGAGAAGCCGTTGTCGAAGGTGTACGTGAAGGTGTATGCGAAGCTGGCCGACGGCACGGTGAAGTTCCACAAGGACGGCTACACCGACCTTCGCGGCCGTTTCGACTACGCCAGCGTGAGCACGACCGAACGCCAGCCCGTCACGCGATTCGCGGTGCTGGTGCTGAGCGACGACAAAGGCGCAACGATCCGCGAAGTGGCCCCGCCGCAGCGGTGACCTGCCTACAGGCGAACGGCGTGACGTAAGTCCGCCGGTTCTTCCACCCAGGGAGTACCGGCGGACTTACGCCACGCCGTTCGCCTTCCGATCACTCGGGAAGTGTGTAGTTCAGCCGGAGCGTCTTATACGGCGACCGCGGGGCGGGCGACTCGACCGTGAGGGCGACGCGATCCGCACGCCACATCCACACCTGCACGCCACCGTCGGTCGGCCAGGGGCGGTACGCCGGCAAGTCGTCGCACATCACCCGCAAGTCCGGGAAGCGGTACTCCAACGCCCCGGCCAGGTCGCGGGACTCGGCGACGATGACGCCTTCCGGGCCGGCCGTGGCCGCGATCACGTCGAGGGCGGTCGCGTCGGTCGCCTGGAACGGGGCACCACCGCCGGTAGCCACCTGCCCGGCCCGCGCGGCCACCAGGATGAGGGCGAAGGCCAGGGCCGCCCGTTCCGCCCGCCGCGGTGAGCCGGTCGCCCGGGCGAAGACCACGAACGGGGCGAGGGCCGCGATTGGCACGAGCCAGCGTTCGTGCATTCGCCCGGCCCCACCGACGGCGAGCACCGCCAGGGCCAACAATCCCGCGACGAGCGTCCGCACCAGCAGCCGGGCGGTCTCGGGTGCGGGCACGGCCGACCGCCGCAGACACTCCGGAGCCGCCCACCCCACCACCAACCGCAACGGCAGGGCCGCCAGCAGAATGTTCGCGGGCAGTTGCCCGAGGGCGGCGGCCGTGCGGGCGAACCCGTCGCGGTTCGCGGTCGACCGGACCTTCCCCGTGAGGGCCGGCCACACGTCTTCCCAGTTCCCGGCCAGCCAAGCGGCGTGCGGCAGGATCAGCAGCCCGGCCACGAGCACGGCCAACACCGTGCGACGGTCGAGCAGACGGGCACGGTACGTCGGCAGAGTCAGCCCGGCGAGCAGTAGTGCCGCCGCGAAGTGGGCGTAGTTGTACTTGGTCAGCGCCCCCAACCCGGTGACCAGCCCGAGAGCCAGGTAGTCGCGAGTCCGCCCGAGCCGCCCGAGGCGGACGGCCACGGCCACCGTCGCGTAGCACGCGGCCAGCAACAGGTTCGAG
>JBBQCQ010000254.1:0-6014 GCA_038318835.1 Gemmatales bacterium
CCCGTAACACCTTCGACATGTCCTACTCCTTCGACCTTCTGCACCGCGATGGTTCGGCCCGGGCTGGCCGCATGACCACGCCCCACGGCAACATCGACACGCCCGTCTTCATGCCCGTCGGCACGCAGGCCACGGTCAAGGGGCTGACGCCGGACATGGTCCGCGACGCTGGGGCGCAGATCATCCTCGGCAACACCTATCACCTCGCGCTACGGCCCGGCGGCGACCTCATCGCCGAACTCGGCGGGTTGCACACCTTCATGAAGTGGCCCGGCCCCATCCTGACGGACAGCGGCGGCTTCCAGGTGTTCAGCCTCGCGAGCCAGGCGAAGATCACCGACGCCGGGGCGAAGTTCCGCAGCCACATCGACGGCTCGCTGCTGGAACTCACGCCCGAACGGGCCGTCGAGATTCAGCAGCAACTCGGCTCGGACATCGCGATGGTGCTGGATGAATGCCCGCCGGGCGACGCGCCGCCGGATGTGGTGCGGCGAGCGGTCACGCGGTCGATCCGCTGGGCCGAACGCTGCAAGACGCACCACACGCGGCCGGATCAGGTGCAGTTCGCCATCGTCCAGGGCGGCACGAACCTCGACTTGCGGGCCGAGTGCGCGCGGGAACTAGTAGCGATGGACTTCCCCGGCTACGCGCTCGGCGGGTTCAGTGTCGGCGAATCCCCCGCCGCGATGCACGCCGCCCTGCCGGCATGTGCGGCCTGTTTGCCGGAGGGGAAGCCGCGATACCTCATGGGCGTCGGTCGGCCGGAAGACTTGCTCGCGGGGGTGGTGTCGGGCATCGACATGTTCGACTGCGTGATGCCGACCCGCAACGGCCGCAACGCGACGGCCTTCACTTACGCCGGCATCGTGAAGCTGCGGAACGCCCGCCACCAGCGCGACCCGGCCCCGCTGGAGGCCGATTGCCCGTGCTACTGCTGCCGCAAGTTCAGCCGGGCGTATCTGCACCATCTATTTCGCGTGGACGAAATGCTCGGCCCCATCCTGCTCAGCCTGCACAACATCGCGTTCTACCTGCGTCTGATGCGCGACGCGCGGCAGGCGATCGTCGAGGGCCGCTTCGCGGACTTTCACGCGACATGTTTGGCGGGATGGAAGAGACCTGGCGTTGAGTAGGTCGGCCCTGCCGGGGCGGACCACGTTCCTCCCGCGGAAAGCTGCCGGCGTTGGGGGAAGCTCACCGCAGGAGCAATGTGGTCGGCCCCGGCAGGGCCGACCTACTCAGTCACCGATCACGAGCAGCGCTTCGCGCACTTTGCCGTCGCGGATGAAGAACGTCTTCACCGGGTTGAACGTCGCCAACTCGCGGTGATTCAGCACGAAGAGCACGTTGTCCACGTTCAGCGCCTCCCACAGATGGAAGCCGATCACCAGGTCGCCCTTTTGCAGTCCCGCCTTCGCCGCCGGGCCGCCCAGGGCAACATCCGTCACCATCAGACCGCCGCGGAGTTGCGGGTCGATCTTCGCGACCGTGTCCTTGCCCATCGGCGACAGCTTCAATCCGGTACGACGCAGGATCGTGGTGCCCGGCACCTCGGCCGCGTGGGGTTCCGTCGAGCCGAGTTGCACGACGGTCGAAACCGTCTCGGACCCGCGACGGATGCGAACGGGCACCTTCGCTCCGGCTGGCCGTTCGAGGAAGCCGCGTTCTACGTCGATCGTGGTCGTCACGGTCAGGTCGCCGACCTGTTCGACCACGTCGCCGGTCTTCAGCCCGGCCAGGCTGCCCGGCGAGTTCGCCTCGGTGCCATCGATCGTCACCCACCGGCGGACGGCACTCTCTTCGTCAGCCCGTTCGACATGGTTCTTCACTACCATGCCGTGCCACGTCCCGCCGCGCTTGCGGGAGGCGAGCATCTCGGCCGCTCGTTCGATCATCGTGTCGACGGGGATGGCGAACGCGATGTTCTGCGCCCCGGCCCGGATGGCGACGTTCACGCCGACGAGTTCGCCCTTCTTGTTGAACAGTGGCCCGCCGCTGTTGCCGGGGTTGATCGGAGCCGTCGTCTGGATCAGGCCGGTGTACGAAATCTCTTTGTTCAGCGACACGTCCCGGCTCTTGTACGCAACGTGGCCGACGCTCGCGGAGTGTTCGTACCCGAAGGCGTTGCCGATGGCGATGACCGTCTCGGCGTCCAGCAGGTCGGTGGCCGTGCCGAGCGTAACCAGTGGCAGGGCCGCGTACGGTTCGATCTTCACGATGGCGAGGTCGGCCTTCTTGTCCGTGGCGATCACGCGGGCTGACACGCTCTTGCCGTCGGACAGCGTCACGCGAATCGTCTGGATGTCGTCGATGACGTGATAGTTCGTCACCACGTACCCGCGCGGGTCGAGGACGATTCCGGTGCCCATCCCCTTCACCCGCTGCGGCTGAAGCTGCGTGCCGCGAAATGGATCGTCGGGCGACGCCGTGATGGTCCTCTCGCTGTGGATGTTCACCACGGCGGCTTTCATCTTCTCGACCGTATCCACCATCGCATCGCGGCGGAGGTTCGTGCTGAGCGGCCGGTCGGCGGCCCGCGTGGGCGTGGCCGGCATCTGGGCGGTGGCCATGTAACTGGCGAACCCGCCCACCGCGAACCCGGCCCCAAGCAAGCAATTCCGCATCAAGCGAGCGGTCAGCGAACGAGCCGAGAATCGAGCGGGCTGCGACATGATGTCCCCACAACGGCGAACCTTCCTGGCGTGACTAGCATCCCATCGGAATCGCCGGACGGGCTGCCGCACGGAAGGATGGCCGCCCCGCGCCGATTGCCCCGATCGACGGCGGGATCGTGCCACGTGGACGGTGTGATCGCGGTGTAACACCCGAACGGGTTGGCGAAACTGTTCCGGTCGTGCGGCCGACTCGCCCGATTGCTTGTTCCGCTGCGGCCGCTAAACTTGAGGAGAAACCGCGAGACGCCCTCACACCCGAGACGCACCGATGGCACAGACGCCACGCCTGGAAAAGATCGAAGCGATGTTGGCCGACGACCCGACCGATCCGCTGCTCCGCTACTCGCTGGCGATGGAATACGCGAGCGCCGGCGACGACGCGACGGCCGTGCGCGAGTTCCAGCAGATCATCGCCAGCACGCCCTATGTGCCGGCCTACCACATGGCCGGGCAGGCGCTCAACCGCCTCGGCCGCGTCGAGGAAGCCTGCCAGATGCTCCGCGACGGCATCGCCACCGCCCGCACCCACGGCGACACGCACGCCCTCGGCGAGATGGAAGGCCTGCTGGGGACGATCGAGTAGCCGGCAATCAAAACGGCACGCGGACAACGCGGGATGGGAACGCCGGATGAAAACCGGATCAAACACGAAATCGGATTTTGTTTTTATCCTGCCTTTCATCCGGCGTTCTCCGCGTTCCGATTTCTCTTCTCGCGAGTATCACCAAATGAAATCCGTCCTCCTGGCCGTGGCGTTCACGCTTCTCCCCTCGTTGCTCCGAGCCGACATCGACGCCGCCCGCCTCGCCCGCATCGACACGATTGCCGCGGAGCAGATTCAGAAAGCCAACATCCCCGGCGCGGTCGTGGTCGTCGTTCACAATGACGCCGTCGTCTACCGCAAGGCCTTCGGTCATCGGCAGCAGCCCGACAAGCCGATGACGTTCGACGCCGTCTTCGACATGGCGTCCCTCACGAAGTCGATCGCCACCGGCACCTCGGTCATGCGGCTCGTCGAGGACGGCAAGATTCGCGTCGCCGACCCGGTCGCGAAGTACTGGCCGGCGTTCGCCGCCAACGGCAAGGAGAGTGTGACGGTCGAACACTGCCTGCTGCACACGGCCGGGCTGATCGCCGATAATTCGATCAAGGACTACGTCGGCACCCGCGACGACATGCTCGGACGCATTGCGGAGTTGAAGCTCGAAGCACCGCCCGGCACGCGGTTCAAGTACAGCGATGTCGGCTACATCGTCCTCGGCGAGTTAGTTGCGAAGATCAGCGGCCAACCGCTCGACGTGTTCGCCGCCGAGAACGTGTTCAAGCCGTTGATGCTGTCGCACACCAGCTACAAGCCCGCCGCCGGGCTGCCGTTCGCCGTCTCCGGCATTCGCGACGGCAAGGTAATCGCGGGCGAAGTTCACGACCCGCGGGCGTTCGCCCTCGGCGGAGTGGCCGGGCACGCAGGGCTGTTCAGCACGGCCGACGACGTGACCCGCTATTGTCGAATGCTGATGCGCGGCGGCGAACTCGACGGCACGCGCCTCCTCAGCCCCCTGACGGTGAAGTACTTCACCGACCCGCACGCCGTCCCCGGTGGCCAACGCTCCTATGGCTGGGACGTGGACACCAGCTACTCCGGCGAGCGCGGCGACCTGTTCCCACCCGGCGACGGCTTCGGCCACACCGGATTCACCGGCACCTCGGTCTGGATCGACCCGCCCACGAAGACCGCGATCATCATTCTGACGAACCGCCTCCACCCCGACGAGAAGAAGGGGAACGCCGCCGAGATTCGCCGGCAGGTCGCGAACATCGTCGCGAGTGCCATCACCACCGACAGCGGTCGGCTGTTCGCCCAGAAGACGACCGCGGCCCGCACTGGCTCCGTGCTGACCGGCATCGACGTGCTCCGCCGCGACAAGTTCGCCAGCCTGAAGGGGAAGAACGTCGGCCTCGTGACGAACCACACCGGCCGCGCCGCCGACGGCACGCCGACGATTGATCTGTTCGCGAAGGCCGACGGCGTGAAGCTCGTCGCACTGTTCAGCCCCGAACACGGCATCCGCGGCGAGAAAGACGAGAAGGTCGGCGACGGCAAAGACGAGCAAACCGGCCTGCCCGTGTTCAGCCTCTACGGCGAGCGCCGCAAGCCGACGGCCGACACGCTCAAGGGCATCGACACGCTCGTCTACGACATCCAGGACATCGGCTGCCGGTTCTACACCTACAGCAGCACGCTCGGCCTCGTCCTCGAAGCGGCGAAGGAGAACGGCCTCCGCGTCGTCGTCCTCGACCGGCCGAACCCCATCGGCGGCGTCCTGGTGGAAGGCCCGGTGCGCGACGCCGGCCGCGGGTCGTTCGTCGGCTACCACGACGTACCCCTGCGGCACGGCCTGACCGTCGGCGAGATGGCGAAGCTGTTCAACATCGAGCGGAAGGTCGGGGCCGACTTAGAAATCGTGACGTGCGAGAACTGGCGGCGCGGCGACACCTTCGAGCGCACCGGCCTGCCGTGGCGGAACCCATCGCCGAACATGCGGCACCTGACGGCCGCGATGCTCTACCCTGGCGTCGGCCTGTTGGAAACGACGAACGTTAGCGTCGGTCGCGGCACGGAACGCCCGTTCGAGTGGATCGGCGCACCGTGGATCGACGGCCGCAAACTGGCCGCGGAACTGAACCGGGCGAAGCTACCAGGCGTGAAATTCGTGCCAACGAGTCGCACGCCGACGGGTTCCACGTTTAAGGACAAGGAGTGCGGCGGCATCGACATCCTCGTCGAGGACTGGAACCGCCTCCGGCCCGTGCCCGTTGGCCTGACGATGGCGGCGGCGTTGCGGAAGCTCTATCCGAGGGAGTGGGAGACGAAGCGGTTCGACACGCTCTTGCTGCACAAGGCTACCTTCGACGGCCTGACGGCAGGCCAGTCGGTCGCCGAGTTGGAGAAGGCGTGGCAGCCGGAGTTGCAGAAGTATCTGGCCCGCCGCGCGGCCGTGCTGCTGTACGAGGAGTGAGCCGGCGAATTTGTGCGAACCAACCGCCGGGCGAGTGCGTCTCACTTTTACCGAGGGACAACGACCTAAGCTTCACGAACTGTTCACGCGAGGAACACGCCCGCGACATTTTGCGGGCCTAGATTGTGGGTGTCGAGACAACTCATCAAACCACGACGCCGCTCGTAGATGCCCGGGGAATACCCCAAGCCTGCGAGCGGCGTCAACTTTTCCAGAGAGACGAGCCGGGGCATGATCTCTTGGTTTTGAGGCCTGAAAGGCCGTCTCTTACTGCCCAGGCCGTCAGGCCTGGGTCACGATCGGAAATGGTTTCGGCCCTGAT
>JBBQCQ010000255.1:0-6005 GCA_038318835.1 Gemmatales bacterium
CGCGTTGCCATTCACCCGGCACCTTACGGTGCTCGGCTCGCCGACTACGTCGCCGTGAACTTGAGCGCGTCGTGGCTCACGTCGTAGTCCACCGTCACCGTTGAGCCGTCCTGCACTTCGCCGGTTAGCAGCTTCTTGCCGAGGGCCGTCTCCAACTCGCGTTGCAGCACCCGCTTCAGCGGCCGGGCACCGAAGCTCGGCTCGTAGCCCATGCCCACCAGGTGCTTCTTCGCCTCCGGCGTCAACGTCAGCGTGATCTTCCGCTCCGCGAGGCGAGACACGAGGCGTTCCAGTTGGATGTCGATGATCTGCATCAGGTCTTTCTCGGTCAGCGCGTGGAAGACAATCGTCTCGTCGATGCGGTTCAGGAACTCCGGGCGGAACGCCTTGCGGAGTTCCTCCATCACCGCGTCCTTCATGCGGTCGTACACCTCGCCGATGTGCGACCCCTTGAACTGCAGGATGCGCTGGCTGCCGATGTTCGAGGTCATCAGCACGATCGTGTTTTTGAAGTCTACGAGCCGCCCCTGACTGTCGGTCAGGCGGCCGTCGTCAAGCACTTGCAGCAGCACGTTGAACACGTCCGGGTGGGCCTTCTCGATCTCGTCGAACAGAATCACGCAGTACGGCCGACGGCGAACCGCCTCGGTGAGTTGCCCTCCCTCGTCGTAGCCGACGTAGCCGGGCGGTGCCCCGACGAGGCGGCTGACGGTGTGCTTCTCCTGGTACTCGCTCATGTCGATGCGGACCATCGCCTTGTCGTCGTCGAACAGGAACGCCGCGAGCGCCCGGGCCAGTTCCGTCTTGCCCACGCCGGTCGGGCCGAGGAACAGGAACGAGCCGAGCGGCCGCTGCGGGTCGTTGAGGCCGGCCCGCGAGCGGATGACCGCCTCGCTGACAGCCCGCACGGCTTCGTCCTGGCCGATTACCCGCTTGTGGAGTTCGTCCTCCAGGTGCAACAGCTTCGCCTTCTCGCCTTCGAGCAACTTCACCACCGGCACCCCGGTCCACCGGCTGACGACGGCGGCGATGTCCTCCTCGCCGACTTCCTCTTTCAGCAGGCGGTTGTCCTTCGCGGTCAGGCCGGCTTCCATCGTGGCGAGCTTCTGCGTCAGTTCGGGAAGCTTGCCGTACTTCAGTGCGGACGCCTTCGCTAGGTCGTAGTTCCGCTCGGCGACTTCGACTTCGCTTTTCGTCGTCTCAATCTCCTCGCGAATCTGTTGCAGCCCGCGGACGTTCTCCTTCTCTTCCTGCCACACGGCCTTCATCGCGTCGCTCTGCTCCTTCGCGTTCGCGAGTTCCTTCTCCAGCTTTTCGAGGCGGTCCTTCGACGCCCGGTCGGTTTCCTTCTTCAAGGCTTCGCGCTCGATCTCCAACTGCATGACACGGCGGGAAATCTCGTCGAGTTCCGTCGGCATCGAGTCGATCTCGGTGCGAATCTTCGCGGCCGCTTCATCGACGAGGTCGATGGCCTTGTCGGGAAGGAAACGGTCGGTGATGTAGCGGTTCGACAGCACGGCGGCCGCGACGAGCGCGGCGTCCTTGATGCGCACGCCGTGGTGCGCCTGGTAGCGGTCGTTGAGGCCGCGGAGAATCGAGATCGTGTCTTCGACGCTGGGCTGATCGATGAACACCGGCTGGAAGCGGCGTTCGAGGGCGGCATCCTTCTCGATGTGCTTGCGATACTCGTCGAGCGTGGTCGCGCCGATGCAGTGCAGTTCGCCGCGGGCCAGCATTGGCTTGAGCATGTTGCCGGCGTCCATCGCCCCGTCGGCCTTGCCCGCCCCGACGATGGTGTGAAGCTCGTCGATGAACAGAATGATCTGCCCCTCGGACTCGGTCACTTCCTTCAGCACCGCCTTCAGTCGTTCCTCGAACTCGCCGCGGTACTTTGCCCCGGCGATGAGCGATCCCATGTCGAGGGCGACGATCTTCTTGTCCTTCAAGCCGTCCGGCACGTCGCCGCGCATGATGCGCAGGGCGAGGCCTTCGACGACGGCTGTCTTGCCGACGCCGGGTTCGCCGATCAGCACGGGGTTGTTCTTGGTGCGGCGGCTCTGCACCTGTGTGACGCGGCGAATCTCCTCATCGCGGCCGATGACCGGGTCGAGCTTGCCCTTCGCGGCGAGTTGCGTGAGGTCGCGGCCGTACTTTTCGAGCGACTGATACGTCTCTTCCGGGTTCTGCGTGGTGACGCGCTGCGAGCCGCGGACTTCCTTCAGTGCGCTCTCCAACCGCTTCTTCGTCAGGCCGAATTCGCGGAGCAGGTTGCCGGCCGGCCCGCGGTCGTCGGCCATCGCCAGCAGCAGGTGTTCGACGGAGACGTACTCGTCTTTCATCCGCTTCGCCTCGTCCTCGGCATCGCCGACGAGCTTGTTGAAGCGGCCGCTGCCATACTGGTTCTGCGGAGCACCGCTCGCTCCCGTCACCTTCGGCATCTTCTCGAGTTCGCGTTGCAACTTTAGCGTGAGTGCATCGGCGGCAACGCCGGCCTTGTTCAAAATCGCGGGCGTGAGGCCGCGCTCCTGGTCGAGCATCGCAAGTAAAAGGTGTTCGAGATCGATCTGCTGATGGCCCATCTTGGCCGCAAGCGTCTGCGACCCGGCGAGAGCTTCGCGAGCCTTTTCGGTGAATCGGTTCAAGTCCATGGTGTGTTCCTCCGTAAGAGGAAAGAGCAACCGGCGTACCAACGTCGAAAGTGCTAGTAATTGAGTCCAAGAGCGGGCCGGACTGCCGAAATGGCACCATTGCTGAAACAGGAACGCCGGCGGGTTTCCGGCCTGAAAGGTCGGTTATTACAGCCCAGGTCGGAGCGAAGCGGAGGCCTGGGTTACGACCCGCGGAGTTTCGGCCCTGAAAGGGCCGTTCATTTTGGGGCACGCGAATGAGCCGCCCTTTCAGGGCGGATGTGGCGGGTGACGGTCGCTCACCCAGGCCTGCGCTTCGCTCCGACCTGGGCTGACGGAACGACCCTTTCAGGGCCGAAAACTAACAGGGATTAATGCACCGCGAACGCGAACCGGGCGAGGCCGAACAGCAGCGCGAACAGGAAGGCGTGCAGGAAGGCCGTGCGGCCGTCGGGCTTCTTCAGCACTTCGCGGGCGATCAGGTACGACGCGCCGCCGGCCACGATCGGGCCGAGGACGAGATTCAAGAGCCGCAGCCCGAGGTTTGGGAGAATCAGGTGCGGCACGAGCAGCGTCGAGAGGAACCCGAGGCCGCCGCCCACGCCGGCGTGCAGCACGAAGACGCCGCAGCCTTCCTGGGTCTTCGCCGTCGTTCCCCGCGAGACCAGATCGAGGAGGCCACTGCCGAGGACGTTGATGAGCAACTCGAAGAAGAGTTGAAAGACGATGACGAGGATTTCTTCCACGGGCGATTCTCCGGCAGGGTGGCGATATTGAACCACGAACGCGGGCCGATTGCCAGTATAGAATGACACCATGCGTACTCTCGCCATCGGCGACATCCACGGCTGCTCGGCCATGCTCGACGACCTGCTCGCGGCCGTGAAGCCGACGGCGCAGGATCAGCTCGTCTTCCTCGGTGACTACGTCGATCGCGGGCCGGATAGTCGTGGTGTGATCGACCGCTTGATCGCCCTGCGGCAGACGCACAACGTCGTCTGCCTTCGCGGCAATCACGAACTCATGATGGGCCGGGCACGCCGGGACAAGAGCGAATACAAGATGTGGACAAGCGTCGGCGGCATGCAAGCCCTGGGCTCCTACGGCCCCTCGCCCGGCCGTGTGGGGACGATCAACGACATCCCGACGGCCCACTGGCGGTTCCTCGACGACGTGTGTGTGAATTACCACGAGACAGACCGCCACATCTTCGTTCACGCCGGCGTCCTGCCCGACTTACCGATGGCCGATCAAACCGAAGGGTGGCTGTTCTGGGAGTTCCTCGACCCCGGCGTAACGTGGACGCACTACTCGGGCAAGACGATGATTTGTGGCCACAGTTCGCAGCGGTCGGGCGAAATCTACGACGGCGGCACGACGCTGTGCATCGACACGAACGCTTACGGCGGCGGCTGGCTGACCTGCCTGGACGTGGACAGCCTGCGATACTGGCAGGTGAACGTGATCGGCCAGGTCCGCGTCGGCATCGTGGGCCACCCGCGGGAAACCGTTTGACCGCTTCCCCTTCAACATTCCTTCGCCATCCCCTACAAAAACGAAGTTCCTCCCCGGAGTTCGATTATGTCCACGAAACTATCCGAAGAAGACAAGCGCGTCGGCGCGTACAACTTCAATCAGGCCGCGGCCGATCTGGCCGCGAAGAACCCCGACCGCCGGACGTTCCTGAAAGCCGTGACGGCCGCGGGGGCGGTGCTGCCGGTGTCGGCGGCGGTCTACTTCGGGTACGACTCGTGGAAGGGGAACAAGGCCGTCAAGGCCGCGATCATCGGCGTCGGCGACGAGGGCGGCGTGCTGATCGGCGAACATAACCCCGAGTACCTGGAATTTGTGGCCGTCTGCGACCTGCGGCCGTCGAACTTGAAGCGGGTCTTCGATGGCGAACCGAACGGCCCGCGAAAGGGCCTGAACAAGGTCTACGGCAAGGATGTCGCGGCCAAAATCGAGAAGTACGACGACTACAAGAAGCTGATCGCCGACGCCAAGAAGCTGGGGATCGAGGCGGTGGTGATCGCGACCCCGTTGTTCACGCACAAAGACATCGCCATCGAGTGCATGAACGCCGGTCTGCACGTGCTGTGCGAGAAGCTGATGGCCCGCGACATCAAGTCGTGCAAGGAGATGATCGCGAGCGCCAAGAAGAACGGCGTGCTACTCTCGGTGGGCCACCAACGGCACTACAGCCTGCTCTACGCCCACGCCCTGGAGGTGGTAGACTCCGGCATTCTCGGCACGATCAAGCACATCCGGGCACAGTGGCCCCGCAACAACTCCTGGCCGTACAACCCCAGCGAGAGCGACTTGAAGAAGTTCGCCACCGGCAAGGACATCGACGGTAAAACCTTCGAGCTGCCCGAACTGATCGACGGCTGGTGCAAGCCGGTGCTCAAGGAAGACGCCGAGCCGTACCTGAAGGACCCCGACGCGCTCCTCAAGAAGACGGGCTTCCGGTCGATCACGGAACTGGTCCGCTGGCGGCTGTACGACCGCACGGGCGGCGGGCTGATGGCCGAACTCGGCAGCCACCAACTGGACGCCACCAGCATCTTCCTCGGCAAAGTTCACCCGCTGTCCGTCAGCGGCGTCGGCGGCAAGTTCTTCTACGGCCCCGGTAAGAACGACCGCGAATCGAACGATGCCGTATTCACCACCTTCGAATTCCCCGGCCCGAACCACCCGAAGGGGGCCAACCACGGCACGGACGACAACGACATCGTCGTGATGACGTACACGTCCTTCAACACGAACGAGTTCGAGGACTACGGCGAGTGCCTGATGGGCAGCCGCGGCACGATGATCGTCGAGAAGGAAGCGAACGTCTACCTGTACAAGGAGAAGGAAAAGGGCGGCGGCGCGAAGAAGGAAGACAAGGGCGGCAAGGACACGCTCGTGAAAGTGACCGGCGAGGGGGGCAAGAAGCCGGCGATGGAGGCGGCCTCGACATGGGGCGGCGGCGGGGCGAGCATCGCGAAGGCAGCCGGCGGCCCCGCCTGGGACACGGAAATTCGCGGCTACCGCACCGAGATGGAGCACTTCGCCTACTGCGTCCGCCGCTGGCAAGACCTGAAACAACCCGTGAGCTACGAGAAGTTGTCCGACGGCAAGATGAAGCACGCCGACATCCTGCCGCGCTGCCACGGCGAGGTGGCGATGGCTGACGCGATCCTGGCTCTGACTGCGAACATGGCGATGGCCAAGAAGCAGCGGATCGAGTTCGAACCCGGCTGGTTCGACGCCGAATCGCCGGACGCCCCCGAGCCGAAGTACGGGTAAGCGGAGCACTAACCTGGCGAGCCGAGCACCGTCAGGGGCCGGGTGAATGGCAACGATATTCACCCGGCACCTGACGGTGCTCGGCTC
>JBBQCQ010000256.1:0-6000 GCA_038318835.1 Gemmatales bacterium
TTTGCAGCGAGCTGGCGAGGGCGTTGCTGGTGCGGCCGATGCTGTTCTGGGCGTTCAGCGAGGCGACGTTGTTGTTGATGGTCAGGGCCATGAGTGCTTATTCCCGAGGGAGTGATTGTTGAAGGATGAGGGCTGCGAAAGCTTGGCCCTCACAATCACTGATCGAAAGCCCGCCGCAAAATTTGCCCAGAATTGTTCGCCCGACCGCTATGCCGCCCCGACCGCGGGGCCGAATTCCCGCACGAGACTGTCGTAGTGCCGCAGGTCTCGCCGCAGGAACGATGCCGCCCACCGCCGGTCCGCATCGCTCACGTCGAGCGCGGCCGCGAGCGTACCGTTCACCACCGTCTGGCCCTCGGGCAGCGACTCCTGGAACGTGACCGCAAACCCGGCGTGCCGCATGAACGGGCCGATGTCGGCTGCGTCGTCGGTTTGGGCGAAGTACGCCGCGAACTGGTTGTCTGGGCACAGACCAGCGGCCAGGAACTCGGCCAGGCCGAACCCGTCTGGGTCCAACCCGGCGGCGGACACGGTCGCCCGCCAATCGCGGTCGAAGTGTGCCCGTGTCGGTGGCCGGGTAGCCGACGACGACGCCGCCCCGGCACATGGCGACCGCGTACCGGTACAAGGACACGGCACGGGCGACGGGGTGCCAGACGGTGGCGTGCGCAGCGTCTCCAGGGCGGATGTAACGGTCGATCGTGCGAAACGGGACGTGCCCTCCGACGAGCAACTTTGCCCCTCGTTCCACGGCGGCGTGTAAGGCGGACAACACCCGAGCAACGCCAGCACCATCGGCCGTGGGGGCGGTGGGAGGGAGCGGGAGTTGGACTGCGTGCCCTCCGGCAGCCCGCCAGTCGACCACGAACTTGCTGCCAGCCGTTCGGGGCAGATGGAAAAACCAGGTCACGGGCGTGGGAAGCAGACCGCGCAGGCGATCGATGTGGCGGACGATGTCGCCGTGGAACTCCGGCGATTCCAACGCTCGAACGACGTCCAAGAATCGCGCGGACGCGGGAAGTTCAGGAATATGGGCCACGGCCTGCGGGTCGGCTGCGCGGCTGAGCAGAACCCGATACTTGAGGTGCAATGCCTGCGACCCGGTCAGTGAAATCGCATCCGTCGGGAAATCACCTGCCGCATTCGGTTCCAAACCAGCGATGAATTTTAGCACGTCGGGAAAGCTAAGTCGGTCCAAGGAAAGCATCGTGTTCGCTCAGGGAGTTCAGTTGAGGAGAGACCATCACGAATGGACCGCGGATGAGAGCGAGAGCTTCGAGAATACGACGAATTTTACCGCGATAAGTTTGCCGGCCACTCGTGCGGACGGTAGCTCCGACGAGCATTCGGAGTCGCCCTCGTTAAAACCTGCCCGACTGGTACACCGCGTGGGGGACCGAACGCAGTCGGCCCGACGGTTTCCCGTCGGGCCTTGAGGATTCGTGTTCCGCGAAAGTGTTACGACAGACGCAGGTCGTCGAGGGCCGCCTGGGCGGTCTCCTGGGCGGCGGCCGGCGTTGCGAGTTCCCCGCTGGTCAGTCGGTCGGCCACGCCCTGCACCACGTCGTCGCGCACGTCCGGCAACTGCTTCACGGCCGCGAGCAGTTGGCTCAGGTCGGTCGTCGGCGCGAACGAGGTCTGCGGCTCCGCGGCCGGCTTCGCTTCGCTCGCCGACGAGGCCACGCGCTGCGTTTGCTCGGCCGAGAGGGCTTCCGAGGTCGTCGGGCGGTACGTGCCGCCGGGTTGAATCTGCATCGCTTCACCATGACTTTCGTGGTCGCAGAGAGATGTTCTTCCCTCAGCAGACAGATTATCGAGCATCGCCGGCGAAGTTTGACATTTTTTTCCGCGGCTAACAACGGGCGAGCGAAATTCTTCGAGCTTATTGTGCGGGCGAAGTCCTCGCCGCCCACAATCCTTGCCCAGAGTCCGCCCCTCATGACCACGGAAGCCGCGACTACCCGCCCCGCACGCCGGTTGGGGCCGCGTGTCCTGCGCGCGCTGGCCGTGGTCGCGTGCCTGGGCAGCAGCTTCGCCATCAGTGCCACGCTGCGGCCGACTTCCCCGACGCCGACCGTGGCGACGGTGGACGATGGCCACACGGAAGCCGGCGATCCGCTCGACCGGCAAATCGACCGCCTCCTTCATAACGAACTCTTCGCCGAGGCGCTCGCGCTCTGTCAGCCGGGCGAAACGCCGCCGGAGGAGCCGTGGCGGCGCTACCGTGCGGCCGTGTGCCTCGAACACCTGGAAGAATGGACCGCGGCCGCGGAGCAGTACGAGAGCGTGACGCACAAGGCTGCCATCGATGTGTGGGCGAACGCCACGCTCGGCCTGGCCCGGTGCCGACTGGCCCACGGCGACCTGGCGGAAGCCGACGCGGCCGTGCAGGAAGTCGAACGCCTCGGCGGGGCGATTCGCGCACCCGCCGACCGCGAGCGGACCCGCCTGCGGGCGTGCGTGGAATACACCCGCCTGGGTGTGCCGCCTTCGCCCGACCCGTTCGCTGCGACCGCCCTCGCCTGGCCGACGGCTGTCGCTCGCCGGGCAGGCGAACCGATCTGGCTACCGACCGCCCCGACGGCCGCGCCCAATTCGCACGAGGACCACCACACGAAGGAACCGATCTCGGTACCCGCCCCGACCGCTCCGCCGCCCGCGGAAGCGTCTCGCTCGCAGGTCCGCGAGTCGTTACGCAAAGTGCTCGACCACGACGACCACCCCGCCGTGCGACTGACGCTGGCAAACTTCGACGCGCAAGAGAAAGCCTGGGGCAAGGCCCTGCCGGCGTATCGTCAACTCATGGAGGAGGAACCCGACTCGGTGGAGGCGACGTTGGCCGCGTACAACCTCGGCCTCGGCTTGTTGAAAGACGGCCACACAGCCGCCGCTCGCGACGCCTTCCTGGGTACACTCGACCGCGACCCGCGGGGCAAGTGGGGCGAACTCGCCCGGTACTGGGTCGGCCGCACGTACCTCGACGGCGGCGACCCGACGACAGCCCTGCGGCACCTGGGCGAAGCATCGGCGGCCAAATCTCGCACCGTCCGGGCCGCCGCCGACCTGAGCCGCATCGCGTGCCACCTGCTCCGCGGTGACGATGCGGCCGCCCAGAAGGAGACGGCTGAGCTTCGGCCGGATGCGTCCGTGAGCGCGACGCAGTTGCACGAACTCTTCCACACGTTGACCCGCTACCGCACCACGCCGAGCGAACTGCGGGGCGAACAGGTCGCCGCCGGCCTTCACGACACGCACGACCTGAGCGACTTCGGGCCGGGTGGTGTGTTCCTCGCGGGCCGCCTGTACGCAGAAATCGGCGAAACTTCACGAATGGCCAAACTGTACGACGACGCCGCCACCGAGCACCACGGTCCGTGGGCCGTGCAGATGACCCTGGCCGCCGCCGAACACTGGGATTCCAGGGACCGCCGCACCGAGGCCCGCAGCCGCTATCGGGCCGTGGCCGCCGTGGATGTGGGTGCGTTCGGCCGGCGAGCCGAGCAGAAATTGGCCGCGTTGGCCCTCCGCGATGGAAATGGAAGGGAATGTCTGGCGCGATGTCTTCGATTATGGAAGCAGCGGCCCGACGAACCGGCGGAACTCCTCCGGCTAATGGGCCACAGTTACGAACTGACCGGCCAGTACGCCGCCGCCGCCGCGTGCTATGCCGGCCGCGAGCCGAAGTTGGACTGAGGAACGGCCTCCACCCCGCCCCCCGCGATTTTTCCCCGAGTACCGCACCGATGCCAGAAGCCCCGTTCCGACACGACCGCATGATGACGATGGACTACGACGTCGCATCGGCCATCAGCTTGCAGACCGGCACGGCAAGGCTCATCAGCAGCTTGCTGGAAACGAGCGTCCTGCTGCCCGAAGAGTGGGACGAGTTGCCCGCGCTGTCGAAGGCGACCGTGGTCGAAGAAACCTCGATGCACCAGGTGGTCGCCCGCCTCGTCGAGCACCGCCTACTAACACACTTTCAGGCGGACATGGTCCGCGACGGCCGCACCGACGAACTCACCGTCGGCCCGTATCGCCTGCTGGAACCGCTCGGTCAGGGCGGCATGGGTATCGTTTACCTCGCCGAGCACATCCATCTCCGCCGCCGCGTCGCGCTCAAGATGACGACGCAACTCATCGACGGCCACCCGCGGTTGATCCACCGCTTTTACGCCGAGGCCCGCGCCGTCGCCCGCCTTCAGCATCCGAACATCGTGGCGTGCCTCGACGCGGGCCGGCAGATGAGCACGAAAAACGCCCGCCAGTTCGCCGATTATTACGTCATGGAGTATGTGCCGGGGCAAGACCTCGACTCGCTCATTCGCACGTCCGGCGCGCTACCCATCGGTCGCGTGGCCGACCTGTTCCGCCAGATCGCCGACGCCCTGGCGGAAGCCCACAAACACGGCCTGGTTCACCGCGACCTGAAGCCGTCGAACGTGGTGATTACGCCCGACTGGCAAGCCAAACTGCTCGACTTCGGCCTGGCCCTGCACCCTCGCAACCAGATGACGGAACCGGGCACGCTGCTCGGCACCGTGGGTTACATGGCCCCCGAGCAAGCTCGCGACCCGCACGCCGTCGATGGCCGCGCCGACCTATTCTCGCTCGGGGCCACGTTCTTCTGGGCGCTCACCGGCCGCGAGCCGTACCCGGAATCGGGCAACCCAATCACCGACCTGACCCGTCGCCTGAATGCCGACCCGCCCGACGTTCGCGTGTGGCGGCCGGAACTGCCCGCCGACCTGGCCGAACTGGTCACGCAACTGATGGCCGTCGACCCCGACCGCCGCTACCCCTCGGCCGCGGCCGTATCGACAGCGTTGCAGCCGTTCGTGCGATGGACGGCCGCGACCGGCACGGACACGAACTCCGATGGCGGCCGCCGCACTCGCGTGCTGGTCATCGACCCGGACCAGACCGCCCGCACGCTCATCGCCACCTTGCTCGATAGCGAATTCAATGTCCACCAGATGGCCAATGGCAAGGACGCGCTCGTGGCCCTGGAAAAAAAGAACTACGACCTCGTCGTGTTTGAAGCTCCGGTGATCGGCTGCTCGACGCAAGACTTGATGTCGGCCATTCGCCATCAGTCCGGCGAGCATCCGGTGATGGTGTTGGCCATCTCCGGCACCATGCCCGTGTCGGCCCTCAGCGGCCTGGCCACCGTCGGCATCGACGACTTCATGACGAAGCCGTTCGCCCCGATCGAACTTCGATCCCGCGTGCGGGCACTCATGGGCCGCCGCGAAACGCTGAACACCAAGCGGTACGTGACCGAAACAATGCGAGTCGGATTCGACGCCCTGCTGCGAACGCCGGCACCCGGCCCGACGATTGCCTCCGTGAACGCCTGGGACTTGATGACGGTGACGATCTCGCGGCTGCTCGTGGACGCCGGCTACCTCGCCCCCGGCTACCGCTCGCGGGTGGCCCGGTACATTCGCGCACTCTCGCAGACGGTCGAGTCGGTCGGCGAGTACAGCCGGCTGAAGGACGCGGGCTATATCAACCTGCTGGCCAGCGCCGCCGCCCTGTACGACATCGGTATGTTGGTCATTCCGAGTGGCATCACCCTGAAGCCGGGCAAACTCGACGAAGACGATCGCCACGTCGTGCAGACACACCCGACGGCCGGGGCGGAAATCCTGAACGGCCTGAGCGAGAAGTTCCCCAGCGAGACGGCCCCAGTAGCCCTGGCGGCCGAATTGGTCCGCAGCCACCACGAACGCTGGGACGGCACCGGCTACCCCGACCGCATGGCCGGCAGCGAAATCCCGCTCTCGGCTCGTATCCTGGCGCTGGCCACGGTCTACGACGGCCTGCGATCCCGCCGCCCGTACCGCCCGGCCATGACGCACGTGCGGACGATGCGTGTACTCACGGTCGAGTCCGAGGGCCGATTCGACCCGACCCTGCTGGCCGCCTTCAACACCGCCTCTGCCCGTTTCGAGCAAATCTACAACGATTACCCAATTTAATGAATGTTGAATTTTTGTA
>JBBQCQ010000257.1:0-5985 GCA_038318835.1 Gemmatales bacterium
CTCCTCGACACGCTTCACATCGTCGGCGGTCAAGGGCACCACGGTCACGGCTTGCTGTCGCCCGATTTGCACGAAAACCTCGGGAAATCCCCGAACCCCACGGACACGCCTTTGATGCTGCCACGGCGTGCCACTCGGGTCTTTGATTCGATTCTTCTTGTCGAAGTAGTAAGGACCCTCGACCACGCCCTTCCCGACGATCCTGGGGCCTTGCTTCACGTAGATGAGATCACCCTTCTCCATTTGGTAAGCAAATCTCTTAAGGGCGGCCTGCTGAGAGGTCGCCAACTGAGCCCAAGATGACTTGGGTTCTGCCTCGGGATGTGCGGAGAGATCGATGTCATCAACCGGGGTGTATTCGATCACCGCGATGCCGAAACGGTTACAGTCCGGTTAGAGTTCGTACCCTTCTTTGCCGACCCGGAACGCCATCCGCCACGCAGCCATTGCCTCAACCTCTGGCAGGGTGCCGAATTGGAAATTGCGACGTGCCTCGCGGCACATTCGTAACCATAGCAATATTGCCCCGACAAGCGTAGCGACTCGCCGAAGCGAATGCAAAAACAAACCGGCCCCCTTCGGAGGCCGGCATCAGGACCGTCTCGCCGCCAGGTCTATCGCTTCACCAGCACTTCGTGCAATCGTGGGAGTTCGGCTTTCCAGTGGTCGTAGCTGTACTCGGCGTCGGCGCGGAAGGCGTCGCGGGGTAGCTTCTGGAAGAGTTCTTCCATGCGGGTCAGCGTCTTCTGGGCTTCGCCGGGGTCGGCGGCCTGCGAGGAGAGGTAGGCGTGGAAGAGCAGCTTGCCCAGGACTAGCTCTTCGAGCTTGCCGCGGTGTTTGGCCATCAGTTCGCGGCAGAGCGGGATCGTGGCGACCGTGTCGCCCATCTGCAACAGCGTGTTCGCTTGCCAGATCTCGCCCCAGGTTTGCAAGAACGGGTCGGACGACTTCGATAGGTCCTTCAGGTACACCAGCGCCTCGGCGCGGGCCTTCGGGCCGACGCTCGCGTCGGTCTGGGCCTTCGCAAGCAGGGCACTCGCCAGCCACAGGCGGGCGTTGTCGGCGTGAAGGCCCTGCGGGTAGAGCGTCAGTTGCTTCCGCAGGCGGGCCTCGGCGTCCGGGTACTGGCGGTCGAGCATGGCCAGTCGGCCGAGTTCGAACATCGCTTGCTCGTGCGTGAACTGGTCGTCGGTCGGCACGAAGGACGCATCCGCGATCTGGGCGAGCATGTCGCGGCCGAGTTTCGTCGTCGCGGCCGCTTGCGACTTCAGGGCGTCCGGCTGAACGCTGCTGGCCGCACCGGCGAGCAGGTCCTGGCCGCGCTTCACGTAGGTGACGGCCAGCTTGTAGCGGGCGGCGGTCGCGGCCGATCCCGGCAGGTTCACGGCCTTCTTCAGGGCTTCCTCGATCTCGGCCGTCTGATCGACCGGCAGCAGGTCGGCCCGGTCCAGCCATGCGCGGCCGAGCAGGTCGGCCGGCACGTCCTTCGCGTTCAGGATCGTCGTCACCAACTCCAGCGCCTTGGACGACTCGCCGGCCTGGCGGAATTGCAGAGCGGCCTTGCGGGCGAACTCGGCCCGCTTCGTGCTGTCGATGGCTCCGTCGGCCAGGGCCGCGTACTCGGCGGCCGCGTCCAGGAACTTCGGCTTTGCCTCGGCCGGGTTCGTCTTCAACAGGGCGGCGGCCCACTTCTCGTTAATCTCCGCGCGGTACTTGCGGTCGATGCTCTCCTCGGCCACCTTGGCGTAAGCCGTTGCCGCCCGGTGCGCGGCTTCGAAGTCCCCTTCGGTGGTGCTGGCCTTAATGATTTCCTCGAAGGTCGCTCGCAGTTCCGGCGACTTCAGGTGCTCGCTCGTCGCGCTCGCCTGCGTGACGGCTTTTTCCAGCCACTCGGCGGCCTCCTTGCGGGAACCCTTCGCCATCGGATCGCGGCTGCCGATCTCGGCGAGTTTCATGGCGGCGGCCGCGGCGACTTCGCCGGGCTGGTTCAGCACTTGCCGTAGGTACGGGGCGGCGGCGGCATCGTTGCCCGTTTGAATGAGGGCGAGGCCGGCCTGATATCGGACGGTGTTGCGTTCTTCCGACGGAAGCTGACCCGACGCGAGGGCGGCCTCGAAGTGTGTGACGGCGTCCGGCCAGTTCTGCTGGGCCATCGCCACGCGGCCGAGTTGCACCTTCGCCGCCGCCAGCACGTCGGCCGGGGCCGTGGTGCCCACGTCCTTTAGCCAGTTCTTCGCCTTCTCGTAGTCCTTGTCGCGGAGGTGCAGCTTCGCGAGTTCGAGCTTGAACCGGGCGGCCGTCGCCTGCGTGGAGCGGTTCTGCCCGCCGAGGTACTGGGCGAAATTCTCCTTCGCCCGCGCGAAGTCTGGCGGGTTCAGGCGCAGGGCCGTCTGGGCGATCAGTCGCGGCGCCTCGGCCCGCTCCTCGCCGACGGGCGGGGCGGTCAGCACACGCAGCACCTCGGCCGGGTCGCTGGTCTCGGTGGCGGCCTTCGCCAGCGCGAAGCGGTAGATCATCTTGGCGGCATCCACGGGGCTGTCGAGTTGCGTCACATCGCACTTCTCGAATGCCTTTTCGGCCGCGGCCCAGTAGTCGGGGTTATCGCCGCTGGCCTTATCGGCGAGGGCGACGTACCCGCTGCCGAGAGCGAAGTTCGCGGGCGTGTCGGTCGGGTTGGTGGCCGCGAGCGTCCGCAGCAGCGGCTCGACGGCGGCGGCATCGACGTCCTTGCGGTCGAGGGTGGACCGCAGTTCCGCGAGGTCGGCGGACGCGGCCGGGCCGGCGGCGGTGCCGCGAGCGGGGACGTACTTGTACGACCCGTACAGGGCGAGCACGCCGAGCAGGAAGGTCGGCAGTTGCCAGAGGTTGCGGGGCTGGTTTGGGCGGGCTTCCACTGCCGATTCCGTGTCCATATCTGCGTTCCCTACGGGCGCAAGGGTGCGATCCATCACCAGACTTGCATAATTTATGATTCGGGGTCAAGTCGAAGTGTCCAGATGCCGAGGAGCGATTGCGCGAATCTGGTACTCTGCGCGGCCGAGGCGAAGTGTCCGGGCGTTTTTGCCCCCGCCGGTCGTGGCCCGAGGATCGCATCATCACTTCGGGCCGTCGATCGTGTACCACGACTTCCATTCGTCCAGGGCGATCCGCTTGCGGTCGTCGTTCGCACCCGTTGGCGGGCCGTAGTCCTTGTTGAACATTGCTTTCAACGACGCCCGTGCCGCCCGCACGACGATGTCGTCGATGTCGGTGACGCGCTCGATCAGATCATACGTCAGCTTCTTCTCGTCCTTCATCGCCACGGCCAGGCAGGCGGCCCGGCGGAGTTCCGCGTCGCGGTCGGTGAGCATCGCTTTGAGAGTGTCCGGTGTCATTCGCGTGAGGCGGTCGGCTAAGAACTCGCGGGCGGCGATCATCCGTTTGTCCGACAGGAACGGAATCGCCATCGCCAGGCCGGCCGTGTACTGGCCGCCCTTCGCGTCGCGGGCCGTCTTCAGTTTGCCTTCCCACTTCACATCCGACTGTTTGGCGAGCAGGCCGGTGGCGATGCGATCGGCCTCGGAGGGGGCACGGACCTTGCCCACGTTCGGGGCTTTTGGGTCGGGCGGGCCGTCGGTGTTCGGGTCGATCTTGCGGCCCATCGCCTCGATGGCCAGCGGCCCGCCGCGACTGCCGCGGAGTTCGCCGTTGCCGGGGTCCTTGATCTTGCCGTTGATCGTCTTCGTCAGGTCGGCGGTGAAGTTCGCCTTCTTGAGGAACAGTACGGCGAAGGCCGTCTCGACGGCGACACCGTGACTGCCGCCGCTCCACGAGCCGTTCGCCTGTTGGGCGGGCAGCAGTTGCTTCGCGCCCCACTCGTACCAGTCCACATCGCCGATCGTGTCCAGTCCGTAAGCCACGGCGACCCGTTCGAGCGACCAGATGAAGTAGAGGTCGCCGGTGCCGCCCCAGTGGCCGTTGGCGGTCGTGCCGCCGCCCTTGAGCGTGCGGCCGAGGGCTTGCAGTGCCCGCTCGATGGCCATATCGCGGACGGTGTTCGGCTTCTTCTTTGGCTGGTCTTCGTCATCGTCTTCGGGGTCCACCTCGGCCTGTTCGTCCTTCGGCTTCTCGCCGCGGGCGGGCGGGTTGTAGAACGGGTCGTTGTCCTTCTCCTTCGGCCGCGGGTTGGCCTCGCCTTCGAGTCGGCGGCCGGCCTTGCGGGCCTCCTCGTTCGCCTTGCCGACGGCGAGGCCGAGCAGACCGGCACACGTCATAGCCGGCGTGGACGATCCGCTCAGACCAGTGGAGTAGGCCCACCCGTGGTCGGCCGGACTTTGCGTGCGAAGGAAGCGATTGTCGATGGCCGCGATGGTCGGCACGGCCGGCACGCCGCGGCGCTGGGCGACCCAGGTGCCGATGATGGCGAACTGCGTGTTCGAGTTGTCGTCGCCACCACCCCCGCCCGCACCGGCCACGCCGCGTGGGCCGCGCAGGACGGCCGCCGCCTCCGGGTGTAGGCCGCCCTTGCTGGTCGGCTTGAGGCTCGCTGCCAGCCGGGCTTGCTCGGCCGCAGGCACTTCGGGGTAGCTGCTGTACCCCCATCCGCCGAAGGCATTCTGCCCGACCACCAGCCGGGCGCCGAGGAGTTGGATGAGCGGCACATCGCCCGGTTCGCCGAGGCGGTCGAGGTAGAGGACGCTCAGCGCGAGGTTGTACGTCTTGGTTTCGCCCGGCCCAGCCGCGCGAATGCCACGGGCGATGTTCTGGATGATCTCGTCGGTCTTGGGCACATCGGCTTCGAGCAGGGCCAGGCCGGCCAGGGCGGGCACGCCGGTGCCGTGGGCCGTGTCGGCGTAGTTCTGCTTGAGGAACTCGACGCCCCGCTTGAGGGCGGCATCGTTCTTCGCTTTATCGACAGCCCACCCTGGGAGGCCCACGGCCAGGAAGATGAGAGCAGTGAGAGCAGAAGTGCGAATAGTCATTCCCTCAGTATGACCGAGCGGAGGGCCGCGGTCCAGGGGGAGCGGGCGAAAGCCCACCCGTCGCGACGGGTGGGCTTAGAGTTCTTCTCTCAGAACCCTTGCCCCTTCGCCTTCGTTTTCACGCGCACGAGGTTGTGGTTCGCGGTGATGTACAGCACCGTGCCGTTGCCGCCGAAGCCCACGTTCGCGGTTTTGTCGTTCGTTACGATCGTGCCCAGGTGCGTGCCGGCCGCGTCGAACACGAACACGCCGCCGGGGCCGGTCGCCCACACGTGGCCGGCCGCGTCCACCTTCAGGCCGTCCGGCAAGCCGGGCTTCTTCGCCTTCACCAGGTCGGTCGTGTCGAAGAACTCCTTGCCGTCGCCGAGGGTGCCGTCGGCCTGCACCGGGAAGCTCATCCAGTTCGCCTTCTCCGGGTCGCTGTTCGCCACGTACCGCGTCTTGCCGTCCGGCGACAACCCGATGCCGTTCGGCCGGCTCATCACCTTCGTCAAGAGCGTCAGTTCGCCGCTCGGCTTGAGGCGGTACACGCCCTGGAAGTCCAGTTCCTTCGCCGGGTCTTTCATCTGGCCGGGCAGGCCGTAGGGCGGGTCGGTGAAGTACAGATCGCCGTTCGCGTGGAAGACCAGATCGTTCGGGCTGTTCAACCGCTTACCCATGTACTTGTCGGCGAGCGTGACGAACTTGCTATCTACCCATTTCGCGATGCGCCGGTCGCCGTGCTGGCACATCACCAACTCGCCGGCCTTGTTGAACGCGAGGCCGTTCGAGCCGGGTTCGTGGCCGGTGAACTTCGTCGTGCCGGTGTACCCGCTCGGCTTCAAGAATTCGTGCAGGCCGTCCTTCTCGGACCAGCTCTGGATCATGTTGTTAGGGATGTCCGAGAACAGCAGCTTGTTCGTCTTCTTGTCCCACACCGGCCCTTCGGACCACTCGAACCCAGCCGCGAGTTCCTCGACCTACGCGTCCTTCGGCACCAGCTCGTCGAACTGCGGGTGCTTGCGTTCGAACGACCGCGGCGGGG
>JBBQCQ010000258.1:0-5983 GCA_038318835.1 Gemmatales bacterium
AGGAACGGACACCGGAGAGTAGCCGACCCGTTCGGCTGCGGACAGTCTAGGCAGCGTCAGAGCGGCGGCAAGAGGTAGTTAGCAGAAATTTCGACGGGAGCAAGCACGATTCCGCACAAATTCTCGGCGAAGTTTGCGCAGCTTGCCGCGTCGGGCACAGAGTGAGCCGGAAAAGGTGAAGTTAGCCCGACTTCCGAAGTCCGGCGTCGACGTGGGGAGGCCGCACACGGAAAGGCCTCGGCGGAGGTCGGGGCGAGGCGTTGCGTGGCCCCCCCCCCCACGACCCCCCCCCCAGTCGAGCCGCGAAGACTCGAGCCGACCGACAGGAGCAGCCCACCGCCCGGTTGGACTTCCGATGACGAAGCCGGACTTCGGAAGTCGGCCCCTTCAACTCCGCAGGAACCGCGATCCCACGACGATCAGCAGGCCGCCGACGAGGGTGCTGAGCATCCACGCCTTCAGCGGGTCCGCGTCGGGCACGCCGAGGGAGGGGCCGAAGACGCCGACGACGACGCCCGGAATCGCGACGAGGCTCGGCTTCCATCCATAGTAGAGGACGCCGGAGAGCATCAGCAGGAACCCGCAGATCGGCGTGCCGTAGTGGCTGACGCCCTTGGCGACGGCCTCGGGCAGCACGGCCAGCCGCAGCGGTTTCATCACGGCCATCGTCTTCGTCGCCGACTTCGCGGCATCGCTGGCGGCGGTCACGTCCCCCTTCTCGACGGCCTGTTCGACGGTGGCGGCCAGACCCTTCAGTGCGTCGCGGTTCTGGCTGAGCCACAGCAGGCCGACGGCGAACACGGCCGCGCCGAGGGCGAACCGCAGCCGCCGGCCGGCCCAGTCGTTGAGCAGGTTTTGCAGGGTCCGGTTCTGTCGCTTCACCCCGGCGATGTTGTAACCGGCCGGCGGCTTCTTCGCGGCCGCGGTCTTCACCATCGCTCGCAGGTCGATCTTCTTCCCCGCCTTCTCGGCTGCCTTCGCCTCGGCGGCCTGATCCACGAGCATGTCGGCGAGTGCGGCCGCTTGCTCCTGCGCGTCGCCGGCCGACACGCCCTTCGCCTCCAGCGCCTTCGCCTCGACTTTCGCAAGGTGCTGGCGTTCCTTCGCCTCCTGCCGGGACCGCATCCGCGCGTCGAGGCCGGCAATCACCGGCTCTCGCCACGCGGCGAACTTGCGGGCCGTCTCGGCCACCGCTCCCTTGCAGTACTCGCGGGCGGCCAGCTTCGCGTCGAACCCGAACAGGCTCTCATATAGTTCTTCCCAGTCGTCGCCGGCGTACTTGCACGCGAACTGCCGCACGCTCTCTTCGTCGAGGCCTTGCAGCCGCATCGACTTGAACAGCACCTTCGCGTCGGACAGCGGTTCTTCGCGGGCGGCATCCTGGGCACGGTCGGTGAGGAACCACAACACGAACGCGAGGCCGACGCCGAGGATGGCCCCGCCGAGGAAGTGCCAGAGGGTGCCGAACACCCAGAGGGCGAGGAGGAAGAGAACCGCACCGCCGGCCCACATCAGCCAATCGACGATGCGTGAACCGAAGAGAAGTTGGCGGACCTTCGCGAACAGCGGCGACGCCGAGTTGAGGCCGCCGACGACGAAGAACGCGACCGGCGTGGCGAGCAGCACGCCGAGGAACCCGCCGGCCCACGCGAAGGCCCCAGCGAAGCCGCACGCCACGATGCCCAGCACGCACGCGACCACGACTCCGACCGCGGCGGCCTTCTTCAGCCCCCGCTTCGACACGGCGTTGAAGCGGACCACGGCCGATTCCAGTTGCTTCGCGTGTTCCTCTTTCGGCGTGAACGGCCCGACCTGTTTGACACCGAGGTAGCCCTCGAGCGCGGCGATGACTTCGTCGGTGGTCTGGTAGCGGTCCTCCGGTTTCTTCGCCAGCATCTTCACGAGGATGCCCGACAGCGCCTTCGGCACCCGCTTGACGATCACATCCGGCGGCACGAGCGGGTCGGTCTGGTGGCGGGTGATGACCTCCAGGGCGGTCTTCCCCTCGAACGGCGGCTTGCCGGTAATCATCACGTAGAGCGAACACCCGAGCGAATAAATGTCCGCCCGGTGATCGACGCCCGCCGAGTTCATCGCCTGTTCCGGCGGCATGTACGTCGGCGTGCCCATCACGCTGCCAGCCCGCGTCAGGCGGCCGTCGTCGTCCTCATCGTCGTCGGTCGCGACCTTCGATTGCGGCACGTCGGGTGTGGGCAGCTTCACCAGACCCAGGTCCGCGACCTTCACGACGCCCTCGGTGTTCAGCATGAGGTTGTCGGGCTTGATGTCCCGGTGAACCATCCCTTGCGCGTGCCCGAGCCGCAGCCCGCGGGCGGCTTGCAGGATGTACCCGACGGCCACTTCGGGGTCGAGCTTGCCTTTCTCCTTGACGAGGTCCATGAGCGACTGCCCGGCGACGAACTCCATGCTGAAGAAGTGCGTGCCGTGGTCCTCGCCGATGTCGTAAATCTGGATGACGTTGTGGTGCGTGAGCTGCGCCGCGGCGTAAGCCTCGCGGGTGAAGCGGGCAACGAAGTTCGGGTCCTTCGACAGCTTCGGGTGCATGATCTTGAGCGCGACCTTGCGATCGAGCGACACCTGCCGGCCGAGGAGCACCGCCCCCATGCCGCCCTTGCCGAGGACTTTGATGACCTCGTAGCCGCCGAGGCGGTCGGGGATGTCGTCGGCCGCGGCGGCTTTCTTCCTGGGCGGCGGGGCCACACTCGGGGGGAACGTCCGGCCGTCGTCGGTCGAGTCTGCGGGCGGGTCGTCGGGGGTGGTGAAGTCGCCGGTGGCGTTGGGGCCGGGTTCGGGGTCCGGGTCGGAGAACGTGCCGGTCGAGTTCGGGTCGGCGGCGACCGATGCCGCGTAGACATGCGACACGGGTGGGTCGGCTTCCGTGTGTGCCCCGGTGGTGTTCGGGTCGGCGGCCGGTTGGGGCACCTTCATGGCGATGAGCTTCGCCAGGATAGTGCCGTCGGGGGAATCGGGGACGACGAGTGCGAACACGGTGCCGCACTTCGGGCACTTCGGCTTGAACTTGCCAGGCTTCAGTCCATTCACATTGAGGGGACTCTGGCACTGCGGACAGGGAACAGACATGGGACGGGCCTCGGGTGGCCGCCACGACCGCGTTCGAGCGAAGAAGAAGGAGGAATGAGGTTCGAGAGCGAGGACGGCCGGGGCGAGCCGCCACCGATTGTACCGTCGGCCCGCAAGAACGCGAGCAGAATTGCAAGACGTTTGGGTGAATGTCG
Organism: Gemmatales bacterium; assembly: GCA_038318835.1. Classification (GTDB taxonomy): domain Bacteria; phylum Planctomycetota; class Planctomycetia; order Gemmatales; family Gemmataceae; genus Limnoglobus. The sequence goes on from JBBQCQ010000258.1 coordinate 3,258, forward strand.
GGGAGTCAGTCGGCGTCGGGTTCGTCGAGAGCATGACGCATGTCGCTCGAACCGTGAACAACGCGAAGGATTTCGATCGTGTCGGCCACGGGGCGAAAGACGACGACGTGCCGATTCACGACAAAACTACGAGCGTTCGGCCGAAGGTCGTGCCGGGGGGGCTGCCCATCCCCGGGAACTTGGCATGGCGGTTGGCTCGCTCCCAGAACAGTTCGACGAAATCGTCCGCCGAAGCCTCATCGTACTGGGCCAGGTAGTCCCAGGCGGCGGCAAGGTCTGTGCGGGCGGCAGCCGACAGGATCGGCTCAGGCATGGCGTTGCGTCTCCACCTGTCGTTGCCGACCTTCGGCCTTGATGCTCTCGATCAACTCGCGAGTGAGCGGCACTGTACGGCCGGCTTCGATGTCCGCGATTCCCACGTCGAGCAAACGCCCCAACTCTTCCCGCCGGGCCTCGTATTGCACGTCCTGCGCTTTCAACAGTAGGAGAGCCTCGCGGATGACGGCCGTATCCGTCGGGTACAGCCCACTCGCGACTTTGTCGGTGATGTACTGCTCGAACTCGGGAGGGAACGTCACGCTCATGGCAATTCCTCGGCTGATCTCCCCACCCTACCCGCGGCGGCGAGAAATGTCAAACTTCGGCGTTCCGCCGGCTGCAAGAGTTGCGGTAGAATGACGCCGATTCCCGGAGGCGAAACGATGACGATTACCCTGCCCGACGATGTGCGGATCGAAGCGGCAGCGCGTGCGAAGGAACTCGGCTTCGCGACGGTGGAAGAGTACGTGATCGACCTCGTGCGAGGCGACGAGTTGGGCGTCGATGTTCCCCCAAGCGGCGGCTACCAGCCGAAGAACCGCGAGGCCCTCGAACGCCTTCTCGACGAGGGCATGGCCAGCGGCAACCCCATCGTGGTAGACGGAGCGTTCTGGGCGGAACGTCGCCGCGTCTTGAGCGAACGGCTAGCCTGAATCCTCGCTCGAACCTGCTATAATCCCTTTAGCCCGCGACTCACTCCTCTCTCGCGGCCGGACCATCCTGCCCTCCGCACCCGAGAGGTTGTTGTGACCCCACGCGAAGTTCTGGCGTTCCTCCGCGAACGCGATGTCAAGGCGGTCGATCTGCGGTTCATGGACTTCCCCGGCCTCTGGAAGCACTTCACCATCCCGGCTGAGCAGCTCGACGAGAAATCCTTCGAGGACGGCATCGGGTTCGACGGAGCCAGTATCCGCGGCTGGCAGGCGATCAACGAGTCGGACATGATCGTCGTGCCGCAACCCGACACGCTGTTCATCGACCCGTTCCGGCAAGACACCACCCTCGTGATGATCTGCAACATCCAGGACCCGCTCACGAAGGAAGACTACAGCCGCGACCCGCGGAACGTCGCGAGGAAGGCCGTCAACTATATGAAGCAGACCGGCATCGCCGATACGGCGCACTTCGGCCCGTCGCTCGACTTCTTCATCTTCGACGACGTGAAGTTTGACCAGACCAGCCACAGCGCGTTCTACTTCGTGGACAGCGTCGAGGGGGCGTGGAACAGCGGCCGCGACGAGAAGCCGAACCTCGGCAGCAAGATTCCGTACCGCCAGGGTTACTTCCCTTGCCCGCCGGGCGACCAGACGCACGACCTGCGCTCCGAGATGATGCGGGTGATGATGGACAGCGGCCTGACGGTCGAGAGTCACCACCACGAGAAGGCCAGCGGCGGCCAGTGTGCCATCGACGTTCGCTACAGCGACCTCGTGCAGACGGCCGACAATGTGCTGAAGCACAAGTACATCGTCCGCAACGTCGCCCGCCGGCACGGCAAGACGGCCACGTTCATGCCGAAGCCGCTGTTCGACGAGTTCGGCAGCGGCATGCACGTTCACCTCTCACTCGCGAAGGGTGGCAAGAACCTGTTCGCCGGCACCTCCTACTCCGGCCTCTCGGACACGGCCATGTTCGCCATCGGCGGCCTGCTCAAACACGCCCCCGCGCTCGCCGCGTTCACGAACCCGACCACGAACAGCTACAAGCGGCTCGTCCCCGGCTTCGAGGCTCCGTCTGCGCTCGCATACAGCCAGCGAAACCGCTCGGCCGCGATCCGCATTCCGGTCTACTCGTCACGGCCGGACTCGAAGCGGATCGAGTACCGCATGCCCGACGGTGCGGCCAACCCGTATCTGGCCTTCTCGGCGATTCTCATGGCGATGCTCGACGGCATCCGCACGAAGACAAACCCCGGCCAGCCGCTCGACAAGGATATCTACGACCTGGCCCCGGAGCAGTTGAAGGACGTGCCGAAGCCGCCGGGTAGTCTCGCCGAGGCCCTGCGGGCGCTGGAGAAGGACCACGAATTCCTGATGCACTCGGACGTATTCACCGAGGACGTGATCGACACCTGGATCGCATTCAAGCGGCGGGAAGAGGTGGACGCCCTCCGCCTTCGGCCGCACCCCTACGAGTTCGCCCTCTACTTCGACAGTTGACGTGGTAGAATCGGCTCATCCCCGAGGGCAGGCCATGAGCGCGGTGCCGAAGAAGAAGCTGACGGTGGAAGAGTACCTCGCCATCGAGGAGAAGGCCGAGTTCAAGAGCGAGTTCTACGACGGCGTCATGTACCCCGTGTACCGCGACGGCCCGACGGCGATGGCCGGGGCTAGCCGCCGGCACAACTACGCGAAGGAAAACCTCATCGGGGAAATGTTCGCACAGTTGAAGGGCACGCCGTGCCGGAC
>JBBQCQ010000259.1:0-5979 GCA_038318835.1 Gemmatales bacterium
TGCGAACCGCCGGCACTACGCGGAGCTTTAGCATCACCTTCGCGAGCGTGTCGGTAGCACTCGCGACCGTGGTGGACGAGTATTGTGGGAACATCGGCAGCACCAAGATGCGGTCCACACCCTCGGCGATCATCTCCGTCATGGTCTTTTCGAGCGATGGATTGCCGACGATCATGCCGAACCGCACCGGTGTGCCGGGGAACCGCTCTTGGAGCAGTCGCGTCTGCTCCCGCGTGTGGTGCATTAGCGGCGAGCCGGTCGTTTCGTCCCAGATGCGGGCGTACTTGGCGGCCGAGTCCTTCGGCCGGAACGGCAGGATGACGGCCTTCATCAGCGTCGTCCACAACCACTGCGGCGGACTCTTCCGCGGCGGTCGGTCCTTCCCCGGCATCAGGTAGCGTTGCGTATTGGGCCGTGTTTCGACGACGCGAGGGTCGAACAGGAACTGCCGCAGGTACGGCCGCAACGCCGTCGCGGTCGGGGCGTCGGGCGTGCCGAGTTGGATGAGGAGAAGACCAGTCATTCGTGATTGGTGATTGGTTATTGGTTATTGGTTCGTCGGGATCGGCGGCGACCCGCAGGTTTCAGGTATGATAGTCGCGGTGAGGACGAAAAAACCCGCGACCGAGGTCGCGGGTTTTTCCAGTCACGAATCACGAATGACTCTTGACTACTTCTTCTTGCAGCCTGGCCCTTCGACCGGGTCCATCTTTTCGGTGATCTGGCCGCCGCTGCCCTTGAGGCTCTCGCTTCGCTCCTTGTTCAGCTCGATGTAGCTGGCGAACTGCGACGGCAGGTTCGACTCGCCGTAGATCGCCTCGACCGGGCACTCGGGCACGCACGCCTCGCAGTCGATGCAGTCGTTCGGGTCGATGTACAGCATCTTCTCGTCCTGGTAGAAACACTCCACCGGGCAGACGACGCAACAATCGGTGTATTTGCAGTCGTTGCAGCTTTCCGTCACGATGTGGGCCATGTCGATTCTCCAACCCTGAGAGAGCGAGTTTTCCGGGTTCCAACGCCACGATCGCGAACCGACCGGGCGGAACAACTTCAGATTTAGCAAATCCTCGGTTGTTGTCAATTTAGGCTTACCCATCGGTCGGCGGGGCACTCATTCTTGAAAAATTCGGACCTCGGCTTCCGACCAAACGCCCCGAACCCCGGCATCCGTGCCAGGGTTCGGGATCGTCGGTTAGAACTGGTCGAGCCAGAAGTGGTTGCCGCGGTGATAGCGTTGCGGCGACCACAACTCGTACCGCCAGCCCGGTTCCTTGAACGGCGGGTAGGCCATGTACGCCGGCGGCTTCACATACGGGCTGCCCTTCGGCTCCGGCCACTGTGGGCTTTGCGCCGGCCAGTAGCTGTGCGGGAAGTAGTAGTACGGGTAGTACGACATCCGCGGCAGTGGCGGATCGCCCGCCCGCACCGCTCCGGGCACACTCGCCCACGCACCAATGGCCAGCGCCACGGCCAGGGCTTTCAGGATCAGGGTTCGACTCATCGGTATCCTCCTTGACGGGTCTACTCCTTCCATCGTCACAACCCCTTCGACAGTCTGACCCGCAACGGCCGCCCGTTCGCGAAGATCCTTCCACCCGGCCGATACGACAAGAAAAACCTAGAAAGGCGGTGGGACCGGCATCGATGCCCCTCGCCGGGGATCGACTCGCCGATTCTGCGAAAGTTCCTTCAAGTGCAGGGCAAACTCGACATGGCCGACGCGGATCGCGAACTGCTTTACGACAACCCCCTGATCGGCCGATACGCGAGCCGGGCGATGGCCGAGCGATGGGGGCCACTGCGGAAATTCCGCACCTGGCGACGGTTGTGGCTCGCCCTCGCAGAGGCCGAACACGAACTCGGCCTGCCTTCGGCGGAAGGCGACACGCCCCGTGTCACGACGGCCCACCTGGCCGAACTGCGGGCGCACCTCGACGACGTGAACCTGACGCGGGCGGCGGAACACGAGAAGATCACCCGCCACGACGTGATGGCCCATATCGCCACCCTCGGCGAAGTCGCACCCGCCGCGAAGGAGATCGTCCATCTCGGAGCGACTTCGTGCTACGTCACCGATAACGCGGATCTCATCCTGATGCGGGAATCGCTCGACGCGGTGTGCGTTTCGCTCGCGTCGTTCATCGACGCCCTCGGCAACTTCGCGGAGCAATGGAAAGACGAGGCCACGCTCGGCTTCACGCACTTCCAACCGGCTCAACTCACCACCGTCGGCAAGCGGGCGGTGCTGTGGTGCTACGACATGGTGCTGGATTTGCAGGAACTCGAACGCCGGCGGGACGAACTGCCGTTCCGCGGCGCGAAGGGCACCACCGGCACGCAGGCCAGCTTCCTCGCGCTGTTCCGCGGCGATCACGACAAAGTCCGGCAACTCGATCAACTCGTTGCGAAGAAGATGGGCTTCGCCCGCGTCTTCCCCGTCACCGGGCAGACGTATTCGCGGAAGATCGACGCCCAGATTCTCGATTCGCTCGGCGGACTCGGTCAGTCGGCCCACAAGTGGGGTAGCGACCTGCGATTGCTCGCCCACCGGCAGGAAGTAGACGAACCCTTCGAGGCGGGGCAGGTCGGCTCGAGCGCGATGGCCTACAAGAGGAACCCGATGCGGGCCGAGCGAATGTGTTCGCTTTCGCGGTTCCTCATGGGCCTCCCCGCAATGGCCGCCGGCACGCAGGCGACGCAGTGGTTCGAGCGCACGCTGGACGACTCGGCCGCGCGGCGGTTGTACATTCCGCAAGGGTTCCTGGCCGCCGACGCGATCTTGCGCATCGCCCTCAACGTGGCGAACGGGCTGATCGTCAACCGGCCGATCATCGCGAAGAATGTCCGCGAGTACCTGCCGTACATGGCGACCGAGAACGTGATGATGGCGGCGGTGCGGGCCGGGGCCGACCGGCAGCACGCTCATGAGCTTATCAAGATGCATAGCCACGCCGTCACTGAGCGTATCAAGCACGGGGTGGGTGTCTCGACGGAACTGTTCGACCGCTTGAAGGCCGAACCCGCGTTCGCCAAAGTAGACTTCGACGCAGTCCTCGTGCCAAAGCATTTTGTGGGGCGAGCCCCCGAACAAGTCGTAGAATTTTTGGACTCCGAAATAAATCCGATCCGGAAACGATACGCGGGGAAACTCGGCCAAAAGGCCGACCTCCACGTGTAAATTCACCTGATGGAATAATTCCACGGGATGAGAACCGATTTTAAGCCGCGGAGACGGCGTAGTTTAGGGAATTTTGGGGGTGAACCGATTCGCGCAAAAGTGTAAGGGGCATTCTCACACTTCTGCGCGGAAATGTGCGTCAAATGACGACTTTGTTGGTTTTAAGCATTTTAACGATTGAAATGCTGTCGGGAATGGCCAACAATGTCCGTCACTCGCGTCAGCCGTTGCCGCGAGGGATGCCCGATGTGTACGCCCAACAAGGATGACGCACCGATGATGTTGACCACCTCGATGGCCGTGTTGGCTCTGTCCGGTCTGCTGAACGTGAACCTCGCGGTTCAGACGACCTGGCAAACGGATTACAAAGTTGCCCTCACGCTGTCGGTCAAGGAGCACAAGCCGCTCGCCGTCTTCATTACGAAGGGGGCAACCAACACCCTGGCCCAACTGCCCGAAGCGGCAGCCAAGGTTCTGAACGCGAACTACATCGCCGTCACGATCAACAGTGACGACGCGACCGGCAAGAAGCTGGCCGAAGCCTTCGAGATGACCGAAGGTGTGGTCATCAGCGACGCCACCGGAGCCACCCAGGCCCTGCGGATCGAAGGCCAAACGAACCCGAGCGATCTGCCGCAGACGCTCGAACGCCTGGCTCACCCGAGCCAAGTCCCCGCGACCACGGAAGTCTACGGGGCAGCCCCCGTCGTGACCGCGACCCCGATCGTGACCGCGGCTCCGGTGTACGCACCGGCCCCGTCGATCGCGTCGACCATTGTGCCGAGCTACTACACGCCGGCCCCGGCGTGCAAGAACTGCCAACAACAACAGCAGTACCGCCGCTAACCGGCCGCCGGTTGCAACCGAGAACCCTGGGCACCTGCCCAGGGTTTTTTGTTGGGCCGGTTCGCGAAGCTGCTATTCTGGTCCGTATGGCCCTGCTGTTCGACCCCACCGAGTTAGCCCGTTACGGCGGGTTGACGCTCGTCGCCCGCAACGTCGTCGAGGGCTTCCTCACGGGCATTCACCGCAGCCCATTCAAGGGGTTCAGCGTCGAGTTTGCCGAGCACCGCCAGTATTATCCCGGCGACGAAATCCGCCACCTCGACTGGCGACTGCTCGCCAAGACCGACCGGTATTACATTAAGGAGTACGAGGAGGAAACGAACCTCAAGGCGTACCTCGTGGTGGATGCCAGCGGCAGCATGGGCTACCGCGGCAAACAGAAGCTGAGCAAGTTTCAGTACGCCCAGCAGGTGGCCGCGAGCATGGCGTACCTCATGCTCGCCCAACTCGATGCCGTCGGCCTGGTCACGCACGATACGCGCGTGACGGGAATCGTGCCGCCGAAGACGAGTTCCAAGCACCTGCTGAACCTGTTGCGGACGCTCGAAAAAATCACGCCCGGCGGCGAAACCTCACTCGCCCCGATCTGGCACAACATCGCCAATCAGCACCTGAAGCGCCGCGGCATGGTGATCTTGCTCTCGGACTGTCTCGACAACGTGGACGACCTGGCTCGGGCACTTCAGCACCTGAAACACCGCAATCACGACGTGCTGTTGTTCCACATTTTGGCTCCGGAGGAGATCGAGTTCCCGTTCAAGAACCCGACGAAGTTCCGCAGCCTGGAAGTGAAAGGCCAGGAGATCACGACCGACGCCCGTCGGTTGCGGGAGGAGTACTTGAAGAACTTCGAGGCGTACCGGCAATCGCTGAAGCGGAAGGCCGACGACTTGCAGGTGGACTACGTCATGCTCCGCACCGACGACCCGGTGGACCGAGCGCTCGGGGCATACCTGGCACGACGGAACCTGAAGTGACCGTAGGGTGGTGCCGAGGAGTCTTCGACGAGGCCCACCGTACCCGCGGCAACCAGGTCCCATCGGTGGGCCTCGAAAACTCGGCACCACCCTACAAAGACACCATGTTTAGCATTCTCAACGCCGCACTTGTGATGGGCTTCCTGGCGGTGGCGATTCCGCCGCTCGTTCACATCTTCAGCCGCAAGAAGTTCGACGAGGTCGATTGGGCCGCCATGCAGTTCTTGCTCGTCAGCAAGAAGACGCGGCGGAAGGTGTTCATCGAACATATCCTGCTCATGCTCATCCGCATGGCCGTGATCGCGCTCGTCGTCCTCGCGTTCCTGGCACCGACCGTCACCAGCAGCTTGTTCAACCGCTTCGGCTCGTCGGCCGGCACCGGCGCGCGTGATGTGGTCGTGCTCATCGACGGGTCCGCGAGCATGGCCTACCAGCACGCCGGCACGACCGCGGCCGCGACCGCCAAAGACACCGCTCGCCGGGTCATCGACTCGCTGCGGACTGGCGACCGGGTGGCCGTCTTCGAGGCGAAGCAAGCCCTTGTACCCCTGCTTGGCACCCTGTCGGCCGACCACGATCAGGCCCGCAATTCACTCGAACTGCTCGCCGCCCCCCGCGGCGGTGTGGACTGGCCGGCGTGCGTGCAGGCCGCGTGGATCTTCCTGGAGAACGGCCGCAAGGACCGCGAAGTCGTGGTCATCCACGACAACCAGCGGTACAGTTGGGCCGACGAAAACACGCTGTCGAAATGGGACCTGCTGAGCGCCGGCACCCGCAAGCCGGGGCAGACCGGCGACCCGAACGTGTGGGTGATGAACGCCGCCACCGATCGGCCCGGCGATCCGGCGAACACCGCCCTCGACCCCATCCTCGCGGCCCGTGGGGTGGCCGCCGCCGGCCGCGAGGTGAATTTCAAATCGGCGATCCGCTTCCACGGCAGCACCGAGAAGCGAAAAGACCCTGGCAAGGTGAAAC
>JBBQCQ010000260.1:0-5975 GCA_038318835.1 Gemmatales bacterium
GGCCGACGGCTTCTTCGTGGACAACTCGACGGGCAAGATCGCTGTCGATCCGACGACGATCAACGAGACGTTCAGCAACTACACCAACGACCACGGGGCGTTGCTCGGCAAGCTGAACGACAGCCTGAAGACGAAGGGCAAGTGGATCGTCGCGAACACCGCCGGGTCGGGCACGGCCGGCGAACCGATCGCGAAGGCCGGCGTGACGTACCTGGAAGAATTCGCGCTGCGGCCGGTAAGTTCCAACCACGTGCAGTTCGACGACCTGGCCGCGATGCTCGCCTACCGTCGGCAGCTCTCCGGCGGCAAGGCTTACGAGATTCTCGACAGCCTCGTGCAGAACCTGGACGTCAACGACCCGCGCGTGCAACTGACCACGCTGGCGATGTACTACACGCTCGCCGACCCGAACCTGTCGATGCTGATGATGAACGGCGGCAACGAGCCAGCCAGCAGTTGGACCCGCCACTGGACCGACGCGATCAAGTACAACGTCGGCCAGCCGACCGGCGCTTTCAAGCTCGCCCAGACCGGCCTCGACCCAACCAACAAGAGCCTGACGTACAAGGTGTACAGCCGCGAGTATCAGAACGCACTCGTCCTCTACAAGCCGCTCTCGTACACCCGCGGCGTGAACGGCACCACGGCCGACAACACCGCGACCGTGTACCAGCTCGACGGCACCTACCGCCCCGTGAAGGCCGACGGCACCCTCGGCACAGCCGTCAACCGCATCACCCTCCGCAACGGCGAAGGCGTCGTGCTGGCGAAGGTGAAGTAAGCCCCTCGCGGACCCGGCATGAATGCCGGGCCGACTACCACTTCGTGGCAAGCCCCGTGAACGGGGGCTAAAGCAAGTTTTCAGCCCCGTTCACGGGGCTTCCCGCGTAGCGGTGTCGGCCCGGCATTGATGCCGGGTCGCCCAGGCCGCGCGAACATTTCCCGCAATTCTGGTTGACAACCAGCTAATCGAATCTTATTCACTACTGTACAGATTTATACTAACTGCACACGGGGGCCAGACGATGCACGTCCGGCTCCGCCGGGTCGGGCGGCCGCGAGCGCAAGGGACCAACCGCCGACCCGGTCACGTCTCACCACCGAAAGGGGGCGACCGATGGCCATGCCCCCGAACGCCCTCGGCGTCGGCGAGACGCACGTCGGCGGGAACTACTCGGCCGAGGAGGTCGAGTTCCTCAAGGCGATGGATGCCTACCAGCGCAAGCACCGCCGCCCGTTCCCGTCGTGGACGGAGGCACTGAAGGTGCTGAAGAGTCTGGGCTACCGCAAAGTTCAACCGGCCGTCGCCCTACCGCGGCCGCCTCTACCGGAAGGTGAACCGCCATGTCCCTCGTCAGCCGAATCGCCACCGTCGTGAAGGCTCTGCGCACCGCGGCCGAGAAGCCGGTCGCGCCGAAGATCGCCTCGCTGTTCGCCGGCTCCTTCGGCCCCGCGGCCGGGTGGTGGCGCGACGACCCGGCCGAGCAGCTTCGCAACTATCAGTCGTGGGTATATGCCGCAGTGAACGCCGTCGCGCAAGAGGTGGCGAAGCAGAAGCCGTACCTGTTCCTCAACACCGGGCAGGCGGAACACGAACAGTCGCCGTTGCCGCACTCGCACCCGCTCTGCCGGCTGCTCGACAACCCGAACCCGTGGATGACGCCGTGGGAGTTGTGGTACCTGACGGTCGTGTACCTCGAACTCACGGGCAACTGTTTCTGGTACGTCGCGCCGACGCAGGGCACGAACACGCCGGGCGAAATCTGGGTGGTGCCGACGCCATGGGTGAAGGTGATCCCGGACGCGACGCACTTCGTGAAGGCGTACCAGGTGTCGGCCCCCGGCGTGCCGACCGAGACATTCTCGCCGGCCGAGATCATCCACCTGAAGTACCCGAACCCGCTCGACCTGCACTACGGCCTCTCGCCGCTGCAAGCGAACGCCCTGACCATCGACGCGAACACGGAGTTGCTGAAGTCCCGCTACCAAACTTTCCTCGCCGGCCCGCGGCCGGGGGTGATCCTTCAGACGGAACAATCGTTGACCGACCAGACGGTGAAACGCCTGGAAGAGAAGCTGCAAGCGAAGTTCGGCGGCCGCGAAAACTGGCACCGGCCGATGGTGCTGGAGCAAGGTTTGAAGGCGTCGCCGTGGACGCTGACGCCGGCCGAGATGGACTTCCTGAACTCGTCGAAGATGACCCGCGACGAAATCTTCGCCCTGTTCCGCGTGCCGCTGCCGATCGCCGGCCTGACGGAGAACATCGGCCTCGGGGCGAACATCTGGTTCGGCGCGCGGGTGATGTTCTGCGAAGGCACGGTGCAGCCGAAGCTCGACCTGATGGGCCAGGCACTCACCCGCGACCTCGGCCGACGGTACGGGGCCGATGTGGCGATCACATTCCCCGACTGTTCGCCGCGGAACCTCGACCAGCGGCGGGCCGACGACGAACTCGACGCGAAGCTCGGCCTGCGCACTTACAACGAGATCCGCCGCTCGCGGGGCCTGCTGCCGTATGCGGACGAGCGGTTCAACTCGCCGATGCTGCCTGGCGGCTGATGTCTTTAGCCCCGTTCACGGGGCTGAAAACCAATCCTTCAACCCTGGTGACTTATGACTGCGACAACCATCCGTGCCGATCCCGCGACAATTCACCCGCTGCCGGACGGCGTGTTCGGCAGCCACAACCCGGCGAACAGCACGCTGAACATCGACGCCGGGAAGATGCGCATCCGCAGCGTCATCAGCACCATCGAGCCGGATCGGGCCGGTGACGTGGTCGTGCCGCGGGGGCTGATGAACTCGGAGGAGTACCTGCTCAACCCGGTCGTGCTATGGGCGCACAACCGCTCGCAGTTCCCGCCGATCGGTTCGTGCGCATGGCTCGATGTACAACCGCGGCGGGTGGTCGCCGAGACGCACTTCGCACAGAAGGTGCAACTGGCGGAAGACGTCTTCCGCCTCTACGAGCAGGGCGTCCTCCGCGGCTGGTCGATCGGCTTCGTGCCGCGGAAGTCGTACCGCGTGCCGACCTCCTCCGGCGAGGTGCGGGCACACTACCCGGCCGACCACTTCGCCCTGCGAATCGAAGAGTGGGACCTGCTCGAATACTCGGCGGTCCCGATCCCGGAGAACCCCGGCGCGCTGACGGTGGCGCTGCAAAAGGGGTTGGTTCACGACCCGATGCTCCGCGACTGGCTCTGGCAAATCCCCGATGACCGCGGCGGCAAGTTCCACCGCGTCGATGTCCTCTCGCCGCTCGTCACGGCGGACGACGTGCGATGTTCCGAGTGACGTGTTGCAACCGCCGCACTCGGCTCCGAAGACTCCGCCTCGCGGCTGAACGTGTTTTTCCTGTTCCCTGTTCCCTGTTCCCTGTTCCCTGCATCCTGGAGTTTCCCCATGTCCGCGATCTGCACTGACAAGTTCCAGTCCCGCGATGAACTCGTGACGTTCATCGAACAGCAAACCACCACAGCCCTCGAAAAGGCGATGCCGACCCGCGTCGAGCGGCGTGTGCCGTGGGCCACGTCCGGTCCGGTGTGCCAGGACTCGGCCGGGTACTCCGTGCTGAAGGCCGCCGCGTTCGCGCTCGGCTACGTCGGCCCAGAGTTCGCCAAGGAAGAGATTCACACGCACAATCAGTTGCGAGACCTGTATCAGAGCTACGGCTTCCTGCCGCACCACGGGCAGCAGTCGTTCCTCGTGCCGTTGGCTTCGGCCCACCTGCCGTCGTTCGAGCCGCAGGGCCACCGACTGCGGGCGGAGCTGCACCAGAAGATGACCGCCCAGGCGACGAAGTTCGACCCGGACGAGGCCGACTGGATCGGCCGCAAGATCGGCCTTCGCCAGAAGGCGCTCGGCACGACGGCCACGGCCGGCGGCGAGATGATCCCGGCCGCCATGCTCGGCGAACTGATCGACCTGCAACGGAGCATGGAAGTCTTCGCCACCGCGGGGGCACAGGAGATCGCGCTACCGCCGAACGGGCACATCCAGTTCCCGAAGCTGTCGGACGGTTCCACGGCGTACTGGGTCGGCGAGGGGGCGAGCATCACCGAGAGTACGGCGACGTCCGGCAACCTGGACCTGCTTGCGAAGAAGCTCGGCTTGTTCGTGAAGCTGAACAATGAGCTACTGCGGTTCGCGTCGCCGTCGGCGGAAGGGTTGATCCGCTTCGACATGGCTCGCTCGGCCGCCCTCAAGGCCGATTTGGCCATGCTCGAAGGCAGCGGCAGCACGCAGATCAAGGGCATCACGACGTACGGCAGCATCGTGACGCACACGGCCGCAACGGTCGGCACGAACGGCAACACGTTCCAGCCAAGCGACATCGCCGACATGGAGGCGAAGCTGCCCGACGTGGTGCAAGCCCCGTCGGCGTGGGTGATGCGCAAGGCGATGTTCTCTGCCCTGCTCAACCGCCGGGCAGACGCCGTGAGTGCCGCCGACGCGAAGGGGCCGTTCCTGTTCCGCGACACCCGCGCCCTCGGGGCCGACCGGCCGGCGGAACTGTTCGGCACGAAGGTCGTTCGCTCGGCCCAGGTGTCGGCGGCCCGCGTGAAGGGATCGGGAACGAACCTGAGCTACATCCTGCTCGGCTACTTCCCGGACTGGATCATCGCGCGTCTGGGCGTGATGGAGTTCCTCGCATCCGGCCACGGCGACACGGCCCTGCAGAACGACATGACCTACCTCCGCGGCATCCAGCACATCGACGCCGGCCCGCGCAACCAGGCGAGTTTCGTGCTGTGCGACCAGTTGCTTGTGGCGTGATCTCTGGGACCAGGGGACAGGGGACAGGAATCAGGAGTCAGAAACGCTTCGACCCTGTCCCTTGTCCCCTGTCCCCTGTCCCCTGTCCCCCTGACTGGAGGGCTTGGTATGATCGCGACGATGGACGATGTGAAGTTGATGCTTGCCATCGCGACCGATGCGGATGATGACTTCATCGACCAACTTCAGGTGGCGGCCGATGCGTTCGTCGAGGGGTTCTGCGGGCGGACGTTCACCGGCGGCACGTTCACGGAGTACCACCCTGGCGGCGGGCGGATGGTGTTCCTGGCGAACTTCCCGGTGGCGACCATCACGAGCGTGAAGGTGGACGCCGAAGGGGCGTTCGGGCCGGAGACCCTTCGCGCCGCCGACACATACACCGTGCTCGCCGACCGCGGAGTGATCGCCGCGCGGGGGAATTCGTTCGGCGGGGCGGGCGATGGACTCGCTGCGGTGCAGGTGGTGTATTCGACGGTGGCCGATGCCGTGCCGCCGCCGGTCAGCCGGGCCTACACCGAGTTGATCGGCCTCTGGTATCGGCAGGCGAAGACGGCCGACCACCTGGGGCAGTTGAACCTAATTTCGCAGAACGAAGACGGCGTGGAGACGACCTACGCCAACGGCGCGAACGGCTTTCGCGTGCCGGCCACTGTCCTGCAACTGCTCGCCCTGTATCGCGTGCCGCCGATGTGACGGGCGAAGGAGTCCTTTCCGCAAATCGAGCGGAACCCCCTCGGCGCGTCCGGTGTTCTTTCATATTGTGCTTGATGCCCTGATTCCGTTCATGGTACAGTGAACGACTGCCCAATTCCTCTTCATCTGTGGTGACTTTTATGTTCCTCTCTCTCCCTCCCCGAAGCCGGCGGGGCTTCACACTCATCGAGTTGCTGGTGGTGATCGCCATCATCGCCATTCTCATCGGCCTGCTCTTGCCGGCCGTGCAAAAAGTGCGAGAGGCCGCGGCCCGCGCGAAGTGCGGTAATAACCTGAAACAGCAGGGGATTGCCATGCACGCCTATCACGACGTGCAAAACAAGTTTCCGGCCAACCAGCAACAGATCGGCACCAACGTGTGGGAATCGGTGTCGGCGAACTACTGGATTCTCCCGTACATGGAACAGGGGCCGCTGTTCCAGCGGTTCGTGATTCCCTCGAATGCCCCGCCGCAAGGCAAGTCCGCGGGCGGAGCCGGGAACGGC
>JBBQCQ010000261.1:0-5961 GCA_038318835.1 Gemmatales bacterium
TTGTCCGCGATGTACCCGCCCAGCAGCGGTAGGAAGTAGCACATGCCCAGAAAGATCGTGTAGTAGAACCCGCCGTCGGCCTCGCCGTACCCGAGTTGGTCGGACAAGTACAGCGGCAGGATGGCCCGCATGCCGTAGAACGAGAACCTTTCGGCGAACTCGCCAGCGAATAGGAAGTAGAACCCCTTCGGGTGGCCGGTGGGTGCGATCGCGGGCGGCGTAGGAGCGTCGGTCAGTTCGGCGGCGGTAGGCACAACAATCATCCCTTTCGTTGGGGGAACGGCGGGAGAGGCGGCTTGGGAGTGGGAGCGATCTTACCATACCTACTCCCCGCGTCCACTCAGGCCACTCCGATTCGCTCGACCACCTCAGGAATGTTGGCCGTGGATCAGTCGGCCGGCGAACCTGCCGAACGACAACGTTGAATCGCGTCCCACAGGCGTTGCACCACGTCATCGAGGGTCAGGTCGGACGTGTCAATTTCCACGGCGTCGGCCGCTTTTGCGAGTGGGTCGATGGCTCGCGTCTCGTCCTGGTAGTCGCGGCGGCGGATGTCGATCAGGATCGTCGCCCGGTCGGCTGGCTGGCCGCCGCGCAGCAGTTGCGCCGCTCTGCGGTCGGCCCGCACCTCGGCACTCGCCCGCAGGAAGAACTTGGCGGCCGCATCCGGGAAGACGGCCGTGCCCTGGTCGCGGCCCTCGCACACGAAGTCTCCGCCGGCCGCGATTCGCCGTTGCTCAGCCTTCAACTTCGTCCGCACTTCCGGGAAGGTGGCCACGCGGCTGGCGGCCCGGCCCATCGCCTCGGTGAAGACGACCGCCGTCAGGTCTTCGCCGTTCAGGATGACGCAGTGGTCAGGCATGTCGAACGTGCTATCGGCGAGGAGTTGCGTGATGCGGTCCACGTCTCGCGGGTCGGCGAAGGCGTCGATGTTCGCGCGTGCGAGGGCGACGCCGACGGCGCGGTACATGGCCCCGGTGTTGAGCAGGGCGAAGCCGAGGCGGGCCGCGAGTTCCTTCGCGACAGCCGACTTGCCCGACCCGGCGTACCCGTCGATAGTCACGATCATGGGGAGAATACCGAAGCCCACCCGTGGCCGCGGGTGGGCTCTCAGGTGTTGAAATTCTGGTTAGTTGTTCACCATCAGCGTGACTTCTTCGCCGTCCTTCAGCGTGCGGGTTTTTTCCTCGCCGCCGCCGGTTAGCAGTTGGTACGTGAACGAGCCGACGGCCAGGGCCAGCGTCTTCGTCTCGTTCGGGGCCACGCGGTAGCCCTTGCCGTTGACGACGATGTCCACGTCGGCGGCGTACATGTTCACGAGCTTCACGCTGCCGAGCTTCGGCTTCTCCTTCTCGGCTTCCTTCGTCACCGGCGAGGCGAGGGCCGTGCGGGTCGAGTCGAGCTTCTTATCCAGCCCTTCGAGTTGCTTGTTCAGCGCCGTCAGCTTGTCGTCGAGGGCGGTGATCTTCTTCACCAGGCCATCGCCGCCGGCTCCACGATCAGCCGTGCCTTCGAGAGCTTCGAGCGTTCGCTTCTTGAAGTCCTTGAGCGATTCGAGGTCTTTCTTCACGTCGGCCAGGTCCTTCGTGCGGAGGGCGGCCACGTCCTTCTGGAAGTCGGCCAGGTCCTTCGCCTTCAGGGCGGTCAACTGCTGCTTCAGCCCATCCAGGTCTTTCGTCTTCAGGTCCGACAGTTCCTTCTTCAGGTCGGCGAGCAGTTGATTGGTGTGGTCCAGGTCCTTCTTGGTGACGGCCGGTTCGCCCTTCGGTGGGTCGGCGTCGGCGTACATGGTGCCGGTGACGAGGGCCGTGCCCACGAGTGCGGACAGGGCGGTGCGACGGAAGGACATCGGCATGGGTGGGTCTCCAGGTGTCGTCAGCGGCGGTTGCAACGCGGGCGGCACCGAGACCGGAAGAGGCGAAGATTCTTTCGAGATCGACGGGTCCGCCGATGTGACATTATGACGCGGCTCGGCCGGCTGCAAGCGAAAATCGGGCGGCACCACTGGCGGCGATTGTGCCGGAGGGGCCGACTTTTTTGGTTGCACCGACGGGGCAAGCGGCGGGACCAGCGGCAACCCGCTCGGGGCCGGCCGCGGCAGTGCGACTACCGGCGGTGGTGTGACGGGCACGGGGTTTTCGATCGGCGTCACGTCCGGCACCTCGGCGGCCCGCGGCCGTGGGGCCTTCTCCGGGATGGGCAACGGCAGCGGCAGCAGTTCCGGGGCTTGCACCACCAGGCGTGTATCGACCCCCGGCGCGCTCGCCGGAATGGAAAGCACGCGAACCGGCACGATGGTCGGCATCGCGGGCCGGGCCGACGGCAACACCACGACCGGCACCGGGTCGGCGTGGGCCGAGCGGTACACGCCGCAGATCGCGGAACTGACCCCCAGGCAGACGAGGAACGTGCCTGTCAACACCCATCGGCGGTGGCGTTTCTCGGTAGCGGTCATGGGCGACCCCCCTGGGATGAAGCGAGAGCCTGGCATTGCGGCCAGGCTCTGTTTGAGTTTCCATCGAACCGACCGTCAGTTCTCCTCGAACTGTGCGATCCGGTTTACCGGCACGTCGAAGGTTGCTTCGTCCTCCTCGACGCGGAACTCCATGAGGAAGGCATCTTCGCCGCTGTCCTCGTAGTAGTCCCGGAGCACCCGCACCGCTTTGAAGTCCTGCGTGCGGAA
The DNA here is from genome assembly GCA_038318835.1 of Gemmatales bacterium. Lineage (GTDB taxonomy): Bacteria > Planctomycetota > Planctomycetia > Gemmatales > Gemmataceae > Limnoglobus. Next base: position 2,684 of record JBBQCQ010000261.1, read on the forward strand.
GAACAGTTGCGCCGCGAGATTCCGCTCGCGAACGGCCAGTGTTATCTTCGACCGTCGGTGGGTCGAAAGTTTGCCGATGAGTTTCTTCACCATGAGCCGCCCGATGCCCGTCCGCCGGATGTTCGGGGCGACCGCGAAATTCAGAATGTGCAGCTTGTTCTTGTGCAACTCGTAAATCATGAACCCCACGATGCGGTCGTTCACCTCGGCGACCATGCCGATGCAGTTTCGCTGGCGGAGACACCGGAGGAAATCGTCCTCGGTCCACGCGTACTCGAAACTGGCCACCTCCGCCTTGAGGACTTCGCCCATGTCGCGGCGGATCATCCAACGGATGTGAAGCTTACCGGTTTCCCTGGTCAAAGCACGTCCTGCGCCCATAAACAGACACCTCCCCCAACCGACCGGCGTGAGCCGCCCGGCAGTCTGTTCCGATCCCCCACACCACCTTCCCGCCGGCTTCCCCAAACCGACAGAAAGTATTTTTTCCAAGTGTCGGGCACTCGCTCCGCGAGTGCCCCCGCTGGCCGCGTCGGCCGGCTGCTTTGTCGTGGTGGGTCTGGGAGCACTCGCGGAGCGAGTGCCCGACACTTGCCGAACCACCACCAACCACGGGCTTGATGGTCTGCCCGTGGATTAGTCCTTGATGAACCGCGTGCTCTCTTCCTTCGCGATCGGCGTCTTGATCTCGTCGCACAGCACCTGCACGCGGAAGCGCAGGTCGCCGGCCACGCCGCCCTTGACCTTCACCTTGAAGATCGCTTCCTTCTTCGCGTCCAGTGTGGCCACCGCGTCGAAGCTGACTTGCTGGCCCTGGCCGCGGGCCTGCGTCGGGCCGTTCGCCCCGGTCGCACTTGTGCCGTCGGCCAGCGTCGCCACGATCTGCACGTTCGTACAAGGGGCCGTGCCCTGGTTGATGACCTTGATCTCGTACACGGCTTCCTTGCCGACCTCGATCGGGTCTTCCAGGTCCTGCACCTCGAACCGTAAGGCGGCGACCCCCTCGGCCTTGATGGCCCCCTCGGCCTTCGCCTCGATAGTGCGGGTCACGCGGGCCGCCTGCGTCACGCCACCCACGGTGGTGTCCGCCGCTCCGGCCGCCTGGGCGTGAACCTTCACGGTGCCGTCCACGATGGTCGCGGCCCGCAGTTTGATCGCGACTTCCTTCTTGCCGCCGACGGCCAGGGTGCTGAGCTTCCACGCCACCGTGCGATTCGTCGCGTCGAAGGTGCCCGCATCGGTGGCCGAGACGAACTCGAAGCCTTCGGGAATGCTCGCCCACGCCTGCACGGGTTCGGTCGCGGCCGATCCGGGGTTGGACAGTTCGATCTTGAACTCCGGCTCGGACCGCACCAGGCACTTCGTCGGACCGGTGAGCTTCGCGTTCAGCATCGGCTCAACGACCGCGACCGTGGCCTTCGCCGTCTCGGCCGGGTTGCCGTCGGCGACGACGGACAGGGAGCACGTTTGCGCCCCGGCCTTCGTGGCCAGCGTGCGGAGCGTGAGCGTTCGCGATTCGCCGGCGGGCAGGTTCGCCAGGTCGGTTTCGATCACGCCGCCCTGGGCGTGGTTCAGGCCGTCGGTCAGGTTGGCCTGCAGTTGCATCTTGCTGGCCGCCCCGCTGCCGGTGTTCGTCACGCGGATAGTGAAGGCGATTTCGTCGCCGACGCGGCTGGCCTCGATGGCCGTCAGGGCCAGGGTAATCTTCGGCCGCGTGACCTTCACGCGGGCTTCCGTGGCGGCCGAGAAACTCAAGACGGCCCGGCTGCGGACTTCCCCTTCATCGGTCGGCTTGACCGTGACCTTGATCCGCTTTTCGGCCCCGGCATCGAGGGTGCCGAGTTGCCACACGAGCTTGCCGCCGGCTGCTTCCGCGGCCGGTTCGCTCGACAGGAACTTCGCCCCGGCGGAGGATTCGTCCTCGACGCGGACGTTCGCCACGGCCGTCGCGCCGGTGTTGCGGACGACGAGTTCGTAAGTGAGCGGTTGATTGACGCTGACCGACTCCGGGGCGATTTCTTCCAGCACCACGCTCGGCGTACTGCGCGTGGCGAGGGCTGTGAGCGGGAAGCTAGTCGGGGCCGGGTTGGGCAGAGCAGCGAATGTCGGCGGAGTAGCCGGCAGAGCGGGAACGGAGCTAGTCGTGAGGGTTGGCGGCTTCAGCATCGTCGGGCCGGGCGGCGGCGAGAACGACAGCGGCCGCGGTTCGGGCAGCGAGCTTTCCACCGACAGCTTCGGCGGCGACAGTGGTGCACCGACGGGGCCGGGCGGCGGCACCACCGACAGTGGCGGCGTTCCGATCGGCGTGGCGATGATCGGGTCGGCCCCGAGTTTCGGCGGCGACACGGCAATCGGTTCGATGCCGCCGGCGGGGCGAAGAGCGGGCGTGTCCGACCGGGTGCCAGAGACTTGCCGCACGGGCACCTGAACCATGTCGGCGGTCGGTCCGGCTACGACCGGGGATGTGAGCTTCGGCTTCGGCGGGGTCCAGTTCACCGGCTGACCGTTGACGGTCTGCACGCCGGTTGTGGGAACCGCCAGGGTGGGCACGAGGCCAGGCTGCGACGGCGACACCTTCGGCGGGTAGTACCCGAAGGACGGCGGCGTCGGCTCTTGCGCCCCGAGCCAACTGCTCAGGGTCGTGACGCCCAGCACCCCGACCGCTGGCAACGCGATCAAAACCTTACGCATGTCCACGGCAGCCCCCTCCACCCGGTCTTCGTGTAAACCGAACCCGACCCACTTCGCCCCCGCGAATCAGGTCGCCGTACCTGCCCCCGCCGGCGGCGGGTACTTGATTTCGTTCTTCCGCATCTTCGCCGCGATCGCCTCACTCAGGTCGATCCCGGTGTGGTCGCTCAGCAGGAAGACAATATTCGCCACGTCCGCCAGTTCGTCCGCGATGGCCTCGCGGCTCGCCGGGTCGGCCGCGGCCGCCACGCTCTCGTCGGCGGTCAGCCAGCGGAAGACATCGCACAGTTCGCCGACCTCGCTGGCCAGGGCCATCACGAGATTCTTCGGCGTGTGGTAAGGCTCCCACCCCCGCACGTGGGCGAAAGCCCGCATAGCGTCCTTGAGTACCTGCACCGGTGTTGTGTCGTCGGCCATGCGAGTCCGTTCCCCGCGGAGGGCGGGTTATAACTGGTCGTGCGGGGATGTCAACAGCGGCTGGCGGGCCCCCCCCAAAAACCCCGGGCCCCCGCGGGGGGCCCCCACCCCGGGGGGTCCAAAATTTTTGAAGGGTTTTGCCCCCCCGCCCCCCGGTTAAACCCCCCCAA
>JBBQCQ010000262.1:0-5953 GCA_038318835.1 Gemmatales bacterium
ACTCGACGTGCGGGCGGGCGGGCGGGGGCGTGCCATTCGGCATCTTCACCACCAGCACGGAACAGGGGGCGTCCCGCATGACGCGCTCGGCCGTGCTGCCCATCAGTTCGCGTTCGGCCCCCGTTCGGCCGTGAGTGCCCATCACGATCACGTCGGTCTTCGTGTCGGCCGCGTACTGCACGATTTCCGTGGCCGCGTCGCCTTCCAACAACACGTGCGTAACGGGAATTTTGCTGTTCGTCGGCCGAATCGTTTCGAGTTGTTCCAGCCAGTACGCCCGTTCGACGGCCGCCCGGCTCGCGTCGCGGGGCCGGAAGACGTAGACCACGGTCAGCCGTGCTCGGTAGTTCTCCGCAAGGCCAACCGCGTGAAAATAGGCCTGCGTGGAGAAGCTGGAGAAATCCGTCGGGTAGAGGATGGTCCGAACGTTGAACATGGGAGGCCTCATTGCCGGGGAAACCCGCCGTGGCGAACCTGGCTATTCAAATTTACCCACGATCCGGGTCCCAATCCATTCCGCCCGCGTGAATTTGGGGTGAAAACTCTCCAACTTCGTGAATGCTTACACAAAGTCGTCCGGTCGATGCGGGAAATCCCTGACACCGACCGCGGTTTCCGGTGCAATCCGCGCCGCCCGCGGAGGTGGCCCTTACGCGGCACGCCCATCCTGGTAGAATCAATCTCTGCCCGCACGATGCACCCCGCGATCCGTCACGAGGCGGCCATGAAGTGCCAGCGCTGTCCGAAACAGGCGACGTTTCACATCACAGAAGTGATGGGCGAGGAGAAGTATTTCGACCTCCACCTGTGCGAGGAATGCGCGCAAAAACACCTGGCCGACCCGGAGAACTCGGTCAAGAAGATCAGCGACAAGCCCGCCGCCGCCGAGGACCTGTCCGACCTGGGCAACCGCCACTGCGAGGCGTGCGGCATCAAGTTCGTCGAGTTCCGCAACACCGGCCGGCTGGGCTGTTCGCACGACTACGACTCGTTCAAGGACGAACTGCTGCCGTTGCTCGACAACATCCACGGCGACACGAAGCACGTCGGCAAGACGCCCCGACGACAGCCGAAGGTGAAGGCCAGCCAGACGGAACTGGCCACCCTCCGCCGGCAACTGCAAGTGGCCGTGACGAAAGAAGCCTACGAGGAAGCCGCCCAACTGCGGGACAAGATCAAGCGGCTGGAAGACTCGGCGTGAGCGGGATTTGGTAGGGCGGGTCGAGTCTTCGAGACGCGGCGGGTCTCGAAGACTCGACCCCCCCAACGGATGATTAGAGGAGCGATGGAAAGAATACGTGCCAGTTCTGCGGTGCCCCGGCCACGGTTCACCTGACGGACATCGTGAACAAAAAGAAGCGCGAGATGCACCTGTGCGAAGGGTGCGCCCGCGAGCAAAACCTGATCCCGGACGCACCCTCGCCGCAGTTGAACCTGCCGGCCCTGTTGCAACTACTGATGACGCAACTGGCCCCGGTGGCCGACGCCGAGGGGGACGACCTCGACCCGGCCTCGTTGACGTGTCCCGACTGCGGGCTAAAGTATGCTCAGTTCCGGGCCGACGGCCGCCTCGGCTGCCCGGAAGATTATGATGTGTTCCTGCCCGTGCTCGTGCCGATCCTGGAGCGGGTCCACCGGGGCTTGCAGCACCAGGGGAAGACGCCGAAGGCCGTGCGGAAGCAGATGGCCAAGAACGAGATCGCCGACTTGAAGACGCAACTGGACGACGCCATCGCGGTCGAAGACTACGAAGAGGCCGCCCGACTGCGCGACTGCATTCGGGGAAAGGAAGCCGCGGGATGAACCTCGACCGCCTACTGCCGAATCTCGGCGAATGGCTTCGTGGCAACGGCCCGGAGTCGGACATCGTCATTTCCACGCGCATCCGCCTGGCCCGCAACCTGGCCGGCTCGCCGTTCAGCAATCGCGCGTCGGCTGCCCAGAAGGCCGAGACGGAAGTCCGCATCCGCGACGCCATCGCCACGCTCGACCTGCCGCACAAGCTCGACTACGTCGATGTGTCGAAGCTCACGCCCATCGACCGGCAGTTCCTCATCGAACGCCAACTGATGAGCCGCGAACTCGGCTCGGTGCTCGAAGGCCCCCGCGGCGTGGCCTTCGACGAACGCGAATCGGTCAGCGTGATGGTCAACGAGGAAGACCACCTGCGGCTGCAAGTGATGCGCAGCGGCGTCGCCCTCGACGAGGCCTGGGCCGAGATCGACCACCTCGATGATCTCCTGGAAACGAAGCTGACTTACGCCTTCCACGAGCAGTTCGGGTATCTCACGGCCTGCCCGACGAACGTCGGCACCGGCATGAGGGCCAGCGTGATGCTGCACCTTCCCGCCCTGTCGCTCACGAAGGAAATTGAGAAGCTGTTCCGCTCGTTGCAGAAGATCAACCTCGTCGTCCGCGGCCTTTACGGCGAGGGCAGCCGGGCCAGCGGCGACCTGTACCAGATTTCCAACCAGGTCACGCTCGGGAAGAGCGAGGGCCGCGTGCTCCAGGAGATTCGTGAGGTGATCTCGCAGATTCTCCAGTACGAACGCCGTGCCCGCCAACTGCTGGTGAAAGAGCGCAAGCAGGCCGAGCAAGACCGCGTGGCACGGGCCATCGGCACCCTCGGCTCGGCGACGATGATTACGTCCGAAGAGACGATGGAACTGCTCTCGACGGTGCGGCTGGGCATTCAGCTCCACCTGCTCGAAGACCTGCCGGCGACGACGGTCAACCAACTGTTCATCCACACGCAGGCGGCCCACTTGCAAAAGCTGATGGGCACCCCCCTCGACGGCGAGGAGCGAAACTCCGCGCGAGCGAAGTACCTCCGCAACAAGCTCCGCGAACTGGGCGCGAGCCAGCGGTGACGAGTCCTCAGCCGCGGAGCGGCGGCAGTCGTTAGCCAGTAGCGTTAGCCCCTCCGGGGCTGCTTCACCTGGGTGGCCGGTTCCAAGGGCTAACGACTGCCGCCGCTCCGCGGCTAAAACCGTCCCCCGATCCTGGGCGTGATCTTGTTGAGAAACTTCTTCTCCTTCCTCTTCGCTCTCCTCCTCGTCGTCTGGTCGTGGCTGCTTGTGAAGCCGCAGCCGGTGCCGGAATCGCTCCTCGGCGATGGGTTTGGGTTCGACCACGAGACGCTGCACTTCGTTCTTGCCAAGTGCCTGCACCTGTCGATGTATGCCTTCTTCGCGATCTTCGGCGGGTTACTCGTGCGAACGCCTCGTGGCCGGCGAATGGTGTGGATCGGCCTCGTGCTGCACGGCGTGGCCAGCGAATTCGGGCAGTGGGTTGGGGCGAGGTACTTCGATACCGGGCGGTTCGGGTGCGTTCGCGATGTGCTGATCGACTCGGCCGGGATTGCCGTTGGGGCGGTCGTGGTTTTGCATCTGCTCATTCCTGCACTACGCTTGCGGAAACTCCGCCTCCGCGAGCACGGCCATGAAGTGCTGGAACTGCCACCACCTGAATAATGCGTCCGATGCTGAGTGCTTCATGTGCGGGGCCGTGCTGTACAACGGCACGCCGAAGGTCCACGGGTCGCTGTACGCCTTCCTGGCCCTGTGCGTGTTCCTGCCGGTGTTCGCGGTGGCCGGCGGCACGAACAAAGTGCTGCCACTGTTTGGCGTGACGCCGCCCACCGTTTCGGCCAGCCAGGGCGTGAAGGTTCGCGTAGACCCGGTCCCCGTATACCGGGGGCGGGTGGCCAGCAACGGCCCGATCTTCATCCCCGTCGTACTCGGGATGCTCGGTGTTGGGGCGTGCCTGTCCATCACGCGAATGCCGTTCGGGCTGAAAACGCAATCGATCCTGTCCGGCCTCGTCGTGCTCACGTGTTGGACCGCGTACCTCCTCGCGGCCGTCGAACTTGCGAAGGACACGACGGACCATCATCCCGTTGCCCTTCGGGCATAGGCACCCCACACCAAAAAAGAAACCGGCCAGGATTAACCTGGCCGGTTTCGTGAGCGAGTTCGCCCAACGGATCGACTACTCCGCCGCCGTGGCCTTGCTGCCGCGCTTCTTGGGGGTGGGGGCCGGTTCGTCTTCGAGCGATGTGTCCTCGTCCGCCCCTTCCGGGGCTTCGAGCAGGGCCGGTTCGCCCCGCCGCTTGTCGAGAATCTGCTTGATGATCGTATCGCGAAGCTCCGGGTTCTCGCGGAGGAACGCGCGGGCGTTGTCTTTGCCCTGGCCGAGCCGCGTGTCGCCGTAGCTCCAGAATGCGCCGCTCTTGGTGACGATCTCTTCCGACTCGCCGATCTTCAGCACGTCGTTTTCCAGGTCGATGCCGTGGTCGTAGTAGAGTTCCATCTCGGCCGTCGCGAACGGGGCGGCGATCTTGTTCTTCACCACCTTCACCTTCATTTCGGTGCCGATGGCCTCGTCGCCGTCCTTGATGACTGTTGACTTGCGGACTTCGAGCCGCACCGAGGCGTAGAACTTCAGCGCTAGCCCACCGGTGGTGGTTTCCGGGTTGCCGTACATGACGCCGATCTTCTGGCGAATCTGGTTGATGAAGATCACGCAGGTCTTCGTCTTGTTGATGACCGGGTTGAGAATGCGAAGCGCCTGGCTCATCAGGCGGGCTTGCACGCCGACGGACGAATCGCCGATCTCGTTGTTCAGTTCCGCCTTCGGCACGAGTGCCGCCACCGAGTCGATCACGATGATGTCCACAGCGTTCGACTTCACGAGCATCTCAGCGATGCGGAGGGCTTCCTCGCCGTAGCTCGGCTGGCTGACGAGCAGGCTTTCGAGGTCCACGCCGATCTTGCGTGCCCACGTCGGGTCGAGGGCGTGTTCGGCGTCGATGAACGCGGCCACGCCGCCTTGCTTCTGCGCGTTGGCGATGGTGTGCAGGGCGATGGTCGTCTTGCCGCTGGACTCGTTGCCGTAGATTTCGATGACGCGGCCGCGGGGCAACCCCTTGCCGCCGAGGGCGAGGTCGAGGGCGAGCGAGCCGGTGGGGATGCCGATGATGTCCTTCATGGTCGTCTCGACATCGCCGAGCGACATGATGGAGCCTTCGCCGAACTCCTTATTGATTTCGGCCTGCACCTTGAGCACGTCTCGGCCGAGGTTGTTGTTGAACTCTTTGCCGAGAATCTTTTCGCCCTTTTCGCCCTTGTCGCTCTTACCGGCCATGAGTGTGGCCCTCGATTCGGTGGTAGTTGGGTGGAACTGAGGGAAACTGTAGCCGAAAACCGGGGACCGAGTGAAGGTCCGTTGCGAGCGAAATTTTCTGCCCGCATGCGGTAGCCGCCCGCTAATTATATAGCCGCCGGTTTACCGGCGGTTCGCGTTCCAAAAACCCGCCGGTAAACCGGCGGCTATATAGGACCCCCCCATGTTCCGCGCTCTTCTCCTGCTGCTCGTGCTTGCCCCCGCGGTGCCGGCCGCGGATGTCGTCGTGTACGGTGGCACCGCCGGCGGAGTTGCGGCCGCGATTCAGGCCGCTCGCATGGGCAAGTCCGTCGTGCTCGTCGAGCCGACCGACCACATCGGTGGCCTCACAACCGGCGGTCTCGGGTTCACCGACAGCGGCACCAAGGGCGTCGTCGGCGGCATTAGCCGCGAGTTCTACCAGCGGGTGAAGAAGCACTACGACGACCCGAAGGCGTGGAAGTACGGCGACCGTAGCAAGTACGCGAACTACCGCAAAGACGAAGACACCATGTGGACGTTCGAGCCGGGCGTGGCCGAGATCATCTTGCGGCAGATGCTCGACGAGGCGAAGGTGCTGGTCGTCTTCAAGGAACGGCTCGACCGCAAGGCCGGCGTGAAGCTCGACGGCAAAACGATCACGGCCATCGTGATGGAATCGGGCAAGAGCTTCGACGGCAAAATCTTCCTCGACGCGACCTACGAGGGCGACCTGATGGCCGCGGCCGGCGTCAGCTTCACCGTCGGCCGCGAGGCGAACAAGCAGTACGGCGAGCAACTCAACGGCGTC
>JBBQCQ010000263.1:0-5944 GCA_038318835.1 Gemmatales bacterium
AGAGTGAGGAATGGACTGCCCACGGACGTTCGTCCGTGGGCTTTGCCCACACTCTGATCCCCTCCTATGAGGACGTGAAGCGCGACAAGTTCGCGTTTGCGGAAGCAACGCGCCTCATCCACCACAACACCAACCCGTTCAACGCGGCCGCCCTCGTGCAGTTCCACGACCGACAGGCCGTCGTGCAGAACCCGCCGTGCCTGCCACTGTCGCAAGAGCAGATGGATCAGTACTACGATCTGCCGTTCACCCGCCGTCCGCACCCGAGTTACACCGAGCCGATCCCCGCCCATGAGATGATTAAAGATTCTGTCACGATCATGCGCGGCTGTTTCGGCGGCTGCACGTTTTGCAGCATCACCGCCCACCAGGGGCGGATCATCCAGAACCGCTCGCCGGAGTCGATCCTGAAGGAAGCCGAGAAGATCGCGGCCGACCCGGACTTCAAGGGCGTCATCAGTGACATCGGAGGCGCGACCGCGAACATGTATAAGATGCGCTGCACCCGCCCCGAGGTGGAGGCGAAGTGCAAGCGACTCTCGTGCATTCACCCCGGCATTTGCAAGCTGCTCGGCACCGACCACGAGCCGACGATTCAACTGATGAAGAAGGTCCGCGAGACGCCGGGCATCCGCAAGGTGTTCGTCGCGTCGGGCATTCGCATGGACCTGGCGCAACTGTCGCCGGAGTACGTGAAGGAACTGGCCGCCCACCACGTCGGCGGCCGGCTGAAGGTGGCCCCGGAACACACCAGCCCGAAGGTGTTGGAGCTGATGAAGAAGCCGAGCATCGACAACTTCGGCGTCTTCGCGGAGCAGTTCCACGAAGCCTCCGCGGCGGCCGGCAAGCCGAAGCAGCAACTCGTGCCGTACTTCATCGCCAGCCACCCCGGCAGCAGCGTGACCGAGATGATCGACTTGGCCCTCTACCTGAAGCGCAACGGCTACCGCCCCGACCAAGTGCAAGACTTCATCCCGGCCCCGTTCGACATTGCGACGTGTCTCTACTACACGGGCATCGACCCCTTCACCAAGAAGCCGGTCGAGGTAAAACGCGGGTTGAACGACCGAAAAATGCAGCGGGCTTTGATGCAGTTCTTTAAGCCCGAAAACTGGTTCACCGTCCGCGAGGCGCTAATTGAGGCCAAGCGGACCGACTTGATCGGCGGATGCGACGGTCTCATCCCGGATCAACCGCCTAGAGAAGCCCTCGAGAAGCGGCGACGGGAAGCCAATCAGGCGGTCCAGGGCGACCACTACCACACCGTGGCCAATCCCGCCAAAGGCGAGAAGCCGGGTGAACGCGGGGCGGGTCCGCCGAAGCCGACGGGCTATCGGCCGGGGCGAAAGTCGGCGGGCAGACGGCAGGGGAAACAGAAGGGCGGCGGAGCGAAGGCGTGACCACGGGCGGGCCGCACCGGCCCGAAGGTGAGGAGAACCAGGGGCAATGGCCGAATTCACTCCGACCCAGGGCCGGTATCTGGCGTTTATTCACGCCTACATCGGTCGGCACGGCTATCCGCCCGCCGAATCCGAGATCGCCGCGGCCATGTGCGTTTCCCCGCCGTCGGTGAATCAGATGGTGAAGATGTTGGAAAAGAAAGGGCTGATCCTGCGCCACCCGGGACAGCCCCGGTCGCTCCAAATCCTGGTCCTGGAAGACGAGATTCCGCCGTGGAATCAGCGTAAGTCGGCGAAGAGTCCCCGGAGCCCCGGCAACCCACCCAGACGCGTTGCCGCGACTCCGGCGATACCTCCGGCGAACCTGTACGTCGTTTCGGTCTTCCTGACGGGTGGGCCGATCAGCGAGAAGTTCGCCAATAAGGAGATTCGCCGCGACATTGAAATCCGCGGCGACCAGACGCTCGAACTACTTCACCGAACCATCTTCGCGGCGTTCGACCGGTCCGATGAGCACCTTTACGAGTTCCAGTTCGGCAAGCGGCCGTTCGACCCCAAAGGCCCCAACCACGGCATTCCCGACCCGCACGAGCGCCAGCAGGGATACGGCGACGCCCGCAAAACCGCAATGGACGACCTCGATTTGAAGCCGGATCGCGTCTTCGGCTACCTGTTCGACTTCGGCGACGAGTGGTTTCATCAGGTTCAGGTGGAGCGGATCGAACCAGCCATTCCGACCGTCACCTACCCGCGCGTCATCAAGCGTGTCGGCAAGTCTCCCCCACAGTACGCTGAAGAATAGCGGAGCCAATGATGCCGAAGGCCCGGAAGAAACACGCCGCCGGTTCGTCCCAACTCGACTGGCTCCCGACAGCGATCGGGCAGGCAACCCGGTCGGCGCAATTCTGTGTGGCCGGTGGTCTGCCGGTTGCCGATCCTGGTCTCGTCGTCCAGGGATTGGGCCGCGTGAGGGTTCCGCTCAAACGCGGGGCCGCAAAAGCGCTGATCGCGGCTTGCCACGTTGCGCCTTACGGGAAAGGCACGGAGACGCTGATCGACGAACGCGTCCGCAAGACGTTTGAACTCGATCCGCAGAAGTTCCGCCTCAGCGACGAGTGGAGCTTGGCAATCGCCGACGCAACGCGAACGGTCGCGGGTGCATTGGGTTTGTCCGCCGACCAACTCGAAGCCCGGCTGTACAAGCTGTTGGTGTATGAGAAGGGCGGGTTCTTCCTGCCGCACCGCGACAGCGAAAAGCACGATCGGATGGTGGCGAGCATGATCGTGGTCCTCCCCAATCCTTTTGAGGGCGGAAGACTGATCGTTCGGCACGGGGCCGTCGAACAAAAGCTGACGTTCAAGGAAGCGGCTGCGGGCAAAGAGGCCCGTTTCGCCGCGTTCTACGCCGATTGCGAACACGAAGTGGAGCGTGTGACTCACGGCGTTCGCATCGCACTGGCCTATAACCTGGTTCTGAAGCCCGGGAAAGCGGCCGATCCGGCGAAACCGACGGCTCCCGCCGATGCGCTGGTCGGTGCGATTCAATCATGGGTGGCGCGTCAGCCCGCGGAACCGCTCGTTTTCGCCCTGGAGCATCACTACACCGAACGCGGGTTGTCGCTGGAATTGCTCAAGGGCGCGGACCGGCAACTCGCGGAGCTTGTTGTACCGGCGGCCGCGCAGGCGGATTGCCTCGTGCATCTTGCGCAGGTCTCACGCCACCTGGCGCAGTTCGCCGACGACGGTAGTTTCGGTGACAGTTATTCTCGCTCTTCGTACCGCACCCCGCGGCGGCACGCGATCGAGATCGGCGAGACCTACGAAGACGACTTGAACGGAACCGAGTGGACCGACCTGCACGGCAAGAAGCAGCCGTGGGGAGAGATTGCATTCGGCCTGTCGGCCATTGTTTCCTCCATCCCCATCGACGACTGGAAGCCGACGTCCGAGGAATTCGAGGGCTACACTGGCAACGCCGGCAACACGCTCGACCGCTGGTCTCACCGGTCGGCCATCGTCGTCTGGCCGCGCGATCGGCACTTCGATGTCGTCGCCCGTTCCGGGGCGGCCGCCAGCATACCGCTGTTCTGTTCGATGGCGAAGAAGTTGGCGAAAACGCCCAAGAAGCACCTCGAAGCGGCGCGTCGCGACTGCATTCGCTTTGCCGCCGCCATCGTGACCGAGTGGCCCAAACGGTCTCTCGGTTACTGGAACTCCCGGAGTGTGGAAGCGTCGCCGCTCGACGGCTTCCCGAAACATCTGCTAATGCTGCACGACCGGGAGACCGTCGCGGCGTTCCTGACAAAACTCGCGGGACGGGATAAGGCGCTGCCGCTCAGTTCGTTCGTGGTGGCCGCGTGCCACGATTTCGGGTGGACGGCGTTTGCGCGGGAATTGAAACAACTGATCGTCGCGCAGACGGATCAAGATGGACGGCGACCGGAAATGCCACGGCGCGATGTCGAGTGGCTGTCCGCGGTCTGCTGCGACCCGTCGAAGGATTCTGACAAGTCGATACTCGCCAGCGAACTATGCGCCATCGCCGTGAAACAATTCTGCGAACCACGTTCTGATCGGTCAGCCTCTGCGCCTCGCCACAACCTGGGAGCGACCGTCGCTGAGAAATCGCTCCCACCGTTGCTCCAGGCTCTGGCCGCGAGTGGGCGGGACGAAGACTTGACGCGGGTAATCCGTTTCGTTCGAGAATGGCCGACGGAGTTTACCGTGGAGGACGGTCTGGTTCCCGCGATGAAGCAGTTGATCCCGTGGTCGCAAAAGCGGTTCGGCGAGGTTCACCCGCAATTCCAGTCATGGCTCGGCGATGTGCGCGATCAACTCGAACGTGCCACCGCCAGGGAGCCGGCGCAACCGACCGATTGGGCGCGGCCCGCGGATGTCGATTGCCGGTGCCAATTCTGCGCTCAGCTCCAGGCCTTCCTGGCCGACCCTTCACACGAGGTCGGCCGCATTCCGGCCAGCGAAGTCCATCGACGCCATCTCATCGAGAAGATCGGCCGGCACCAGTGCGACGTGACGCATGCCCTCGAACGCAAGGGAAGCCCCTATTCCCTGGTTCTCACGAAAACGACCGGTTCCTACGAACGGTCCGTGAAACGCTTCGAGGAAGACGGCCGCCTCTTGAGCGAGTTGCCATCCGTGCCCTGACATCGGCCAACTCTCACCAAAGATGATGTCTTCATGCGGAGGGCGAGAATCCCGGCAAGACGGGGAAAAGAAGCGCATAGGCGGGTCAGACCTGCGGCCGTAACCACTCTGCTGACTGCTGAGTTCGCCGTCCCCTTACATAACGGGACCGGGACGACCCTCGGGGCGGTCAGTCGCCGGGGATCGGCCAGACATACCCGAGCCGGCGGACCGCCTTCCGCACCGCCGCGAGGTCGGCTTCGCGGACGACCACGTGCCGGTCCCCGGCGCGGAGGCACTTGCCCTTCAACTGTCGGTCGCTCGCGAGTTCGGCCGCGACATGCTCGCTCGCGCACTCGATGATTCGCGCCGGGCCGCCGTCCCGGAGTTGACCAGCCTTGTGTTGCAGGTCGGCCAGGAACGTCTCGACCGTCGCGGGAAGTTCGTCCGCGGCCCGCGCCAGGAACTCGCGCAGCTCCTCGATCCGGCCGCCGTGCTCGACCACGTGCATGATTTTCGCGGCCGACAGTTTCCACACCGCCGGCGAGGTCGCTTCGGCGAACCGCTCCAGGGTCAGCCGGTCCGCGGCCGGCAGCGGTCGGGTCGCGACCACGTCGAGGTTCGCCAGCACGCGGAGCGCGTCGGTCCTCTCCGGGGCCGCGGGCCGGTACTCCTCGGCGTGCCCCAGGAGCCACGCGCCGAGCGGGTTGATCCGCACGTACAGGAGGCCGTCGTAGCGGCTGAAGCAGGAGAGGTCGTCGGCGCCCCACCGGTCCCAGAAGTCGCCCCGCGCGCCCTGCGGCGGGACGTAGGCCACGTCGAGCAGCCCGGCCGTGGCCGCGTACTCGAACAGGAACGCGAGGACGAACCGCCCCTGGAGTTGCTCCCAGGCGTGCCCGTCCTCGTACCCGAGGCTGCCGTAGTCCTGTTCAGAGAGGTACAGCTCCCAGGCGTCGCGGTCCCCGACGAGCGTGAACCCACGCCCGGTCCCGCGCATGAGGCGCCAGAAGTCATCGACCGCGAACCACGACCCGGACGGGCAGTCCTTGAGAACGGCGAGGACGGCCTTCCGGCGGTTCGCGACCGCGCTCAGGCTCGCACGCCCCTGCCCCTTGACCACCTCGATCCGCGCGAACTCGTCGAGCAGTTGGGTCTTCTGCCACGCGGCCCACACCTTGTCGAGCAGCGTGGGTGCCTCGGCGCTCAGGGCGGCGCGGCCGGCTGGCGTGAGTTTCAGGGCGTCGCCGCGCTTCTCGGCCAGCCCCGCCGCCTGCACCAGCATCGGCCAGGCGAACGACTTGATCGCGAGATCGCCGGCCGGGTCGCCGTCGAAGTCGTCCTCGTCGTCGGCCATATAGAAGTCGCCACCGGTCAGCACGCCCGCGACAGTGTTGCGACTG
>JBBQCQ010000264.1:0-5943 GCA_038318835.1 Gemmatales bacterium
AGAACCCGGACCTGCTGCCGAAGGACAAGCCGTTCTTCGCGTACATCAACTACACCGTCAGCCACGAGAGCCAGAACCGCCCGACGCCGGAGCAGTACAAGAAGAACACGGCGAAGCTGAAGCCGAGCGACTTCCACGACCCGGCGAAGGTGACACTGCCGCCGTATTACCCGGACGACCCCGCCGTGCGGCGGAACGTGGCGAATTATCACGACAACATCACCGCCACCGACCACCTCGTGGGCAACGTGCTGAAGGTGCTCGACGACCGCAAGCTGACCGACAACACGCTGGTGATCTTCTTCGGCGACCACGGCTGGGGCATGCCCCGCGGCAAGCGGTGGTGCTACGACAGCGGCACACGGGCACCCTTGCTCGTGCGCTGGCCCGGCCACGTGAAGCCCGGCAGCGTCCGCGAAGACCTGATCGCGTTCCTCGACTTCCCCGCGACCACGCTGGCCGTTGCGGGTGTCGATGTTCCCGCCCGGATGCCGGGGCAAGTCTTCCTCGGCGACAAGCAAGCCCCCGCCCGCAAGTATGCCTTCAGTGCCCGCGACCGCATGGACGAAACCTTCGACCGCATCCGCAGCGCGCGATCCGACCGCTACCGCTACATCCGCAACTACCACCCGGAGTTGCCCTACGCGCAGTGGCAGAACTACAGCGACGAGATGCCGACGATGAAGGTCTGGCGGAAGCTCGCCTTCGAGGGGAAACTGAACGACGTGCAGATGGCCTTCTTCGCGAAGACGAAGCCGAAGGAGGAACTCTACGATCTGGCCGCCGACCCTTATGAGACGAAGAACCTCGCCGGCTCGCCCGACCGGGCCGCGGTGCTGGCCGAACACCGCGCGGCCCTCGACCAGTGGATGAAAGACACGAAAGACCTGGGTGACGTGCCGGAGAAGGACCTGATCGCGCGAGGCGTCGTGAAGGACGTGCTCAGCACCGAGTACGACGCCCGCATCAAGCTGCACCCAAAGACAAGTCCGGTGCCGGAGTAGTCTGCCAGGAGCCAAGTAGGGTGGTGCCGAGTCTTCGAGGCCCACCGTCTGCGGATGGTGCGGCCGCTCTCTGAAAGATTTCGCGTACAATCGGGGTATCGTTCGGCAGGACGCCCCGCGACCGACTTCCCCTCCTCCAGGAATATCATGCGCATCTTCCCCCATACTCTGCTCGTCCTCCTCGCGGCCGCCTTCGGCTGCAACGCCGAAGAAAAGAAAGACGCGGCCGCCACTGCGGCCACCGCAGCCAACAAGGCGAAGCTCGGCATCGGCGACCCGGCCCCGGCCTTCGCCCCCGCAAAGTGGCTCAAAGGCTCGGAGACGAAGATCGAGAAGGGGAAGGTGTACGTCCTCGAATTCTGGGCGACCTGGTGCGGGCCGTGCATCAAGTCGATGCCGCACCTGGCCAGCCTGGCCGACGAGTACAAGGCTCAGGGGCTGACCGTCGTCGCCGTCACCACCAAGGACGAGAACGGCAACACGCAGGAGGCCGTCGAGGAGTTCCTCAAGAAGCGCGGCGAGCGGTTCCCGTTCGCGTTCGCCTTCTGCACCACCGACGCCGTGAACACCGCGTTCATGGATGCGTCCGGCACCGACGGTATCCCGGCGTCGTTCGTCATCGATCAGGCCGGCAAGATCGCGTTCATCGGCCACCCGTCGGAACTCGACGATGTGCTGCCCCGCATCTTCGCCGGCAAGTGGGAAGGCCAGAAGAGCGTGGACGAAATCCAGAAGGAGAAAGACGACCTCGACGCACTGCTGAATCAGGTGCAAAGCGCGGCCGAGAAAGCCGAGAAAGACCACGCGGGCAAGGGGCCGGAAGTCGTGACGAAGGCTGTGGCCGACGCCGCCGCGGAAGCGGCCGGCAACGCGATAAAGGCGTTCCCCGATTACGAGAAGAAGTACCCGATCCGCACGAGCTTGCCCGTGTACTCGGCCGTGAAGCTGGCTGTGTCGTTACAGGCCCGCCAGTTCGACGAGGCCGGCACGATCTCGGACACGCTCGTGAAGCACGCGGTCGAGAAGAAGGATGTCGCGACCCTCGGCCGCGTTCGCAATTTCTGGCTGGCGAAGGCCCTCAACCCGGAGCGGAAGTCGGTGAAGTACGCCGTGACGGCCGCCGAGGCGATCGTGAAGATCGAGGGTGAAGGGGAATTCCCCGTGCTGCTCGGTGCGGCCGAGGCCCACTACGCGGCCGGCGACAAGGCGAAGGGTCAAGCCTACGCCGACAAGGCCTTGAAGGCCGCTGGTTCCGACCCGCGAGCGAAGGAAGCCATCGAGAAGACCCTGGCCGAGTTCAAGAAGTAAAACGGACGGCGTTCTTCTCGGCGAACAGGGGGCGTCAGCCCCCTGTTTTTTTGCTGATCCATCGTGCGGCCACGAGATCGTCGGTTGTCTTTCCGGCCTGACGGTCCGGTTCTGTCAGCCAAGGCCGAAGGCCTGGGTAGCAGCCGCGTACGATTTCGGCCCTGAAGGGACCGTTCATTCCCGCAGGTCGGAACGAACGGCCCCTTCAGGGCCGGATGGTTGGAATCGCTGATACCCAGGCGTGCGCTTCGCTCCGACCTGGGCTGATAGAACCGGCCTTTCAGGCCGGAAAACCGGCGATCTCCCCATGAGAATTCGGGGGCTGATGCCCCCGCTCGCCGGCTCTGCTACAATTTTCCCCATGTCGCTCGCCACTGCTCTTGCCCCGTACGTGTCGGCCACAATCCGCGAGCGCGGGCGGGAATACCTTCGGACCGGCATGGTCGATCTCGAATCGGTCGGCCCCACCGCTGTCGCCGCGACCGTCCACGGGTCCGACGAGTACCAGGTCGATCTGCTCCTCGTCGGCCGGACTGTCTCCGCCTCGTGCAGTTGCCCGTACATCGACGAATACGACGCCATCTGTAAGCACATCTGGGCCACCCTTCTCGCGGCCGAGCCGCGCGGCTTCGCCCGTGCCGCCGCCGCCGTAGGGTCGCTCCGCCTCGTCCTCGATGGCGGCGACGAAGACGACGATTCGCCCCCGCACCGTGTGCCGCCGGCCGCACCGCGGCGCGAGGCGTGGAAGGATTTGTTCGCCGCAGTCAAGCAAGCGGCGTACCCCGTTGGCCTGCCGGAAGCGGAACGGGCCGATCGGCAGTTGATCTTCGTCATCGATGCACCGGCCAGCGAGCTGGCCCGCAAACTGGTGCTGGAAGTGTGCGTTCGCGAGCGAAAGATCAACGGCGAATGGGGGAAGCCGAAGGCCCAGCAACTCACGGCCTCTCAGATCGCCGGGCTGGCCGACCCGCTCGACCGCCACCTCATCGCGCTGCTTGGCGGAGCCGAACGCGGCGACACCTACGGCTACACCTACTCGACCTACGGCGTCACCCGGTATCGCCTCGCGGGGCCGCTGCTCGAAACGACTCTGCCCACGCTGGCCCAGACCGGCCGCGTTGCCTTCCGCCGCGCCGCGACTCCGCCGCTGGTGCCGGACGACCTTATCGCTGACCTCGACCCGCCGTGGGAACTGATCGTGTCGGTCGTCGGGCCAGAGGCCAACCGCGGCTGGCTGCTGCTCGGGCACCTTCGCCGGGGCGACGAGGCGATGCCACTCTCGCAACCGGACCTCATCGTGCCCGGCGTGGTCGTGTGGAACGGGCGGCTGGGCCGGTTCGACGACGGCGGCGCGTTTCCCTGGGTGCCGACGCTGCGGCGGATGGGGCCGGTGGTCGTGCCCGTGGCGAAGGCCGACGAGTTGCTCGCCGAGTTGCTGCAACAGCCGCGATTGCCCCGCCTGGAACTGCCCGAGCAACTGCAGTACACCGAGGAGACGGTGCCGCCCCGCCCGCGGGTGGTCATCAAGACGGGAACGAACCCCTACGGCCCGCCGATGCTGCGGGCCGAGCTTTCGTTCGACTACGGCGGCGCGATCGTGCCGGCTCGCCCGTTCGCCAACGGCGTCTACCAACCCGACGGCCGGCGCTTCCTGGTGCGGGACGCCGCCGTCGAACGGGCGGCAGACCAGGAACTCACCCGCCTCGGCGTTCGTGGGGGCTTGCGAACGGGGGAACCGACGCTCGAACTGAAGGCCGCCCAACTGCCGAACCTCGTCCGCGAACTGACCGCCGCCGGGTGGGCCGTCGAAGCGGATGGCAAGGTCTACCGACAGGCGAGTGACATCAACATCGCCGTTCGCTCGGGGCAGGACTGGTTCGACCTGAACGGCACCGCCGATTTCCAGGGCCGCACGGTCGCCTTTCCCAAACTGCTCGAAGCCCTCCGCCGTGGCGAATCGAGCATCGTGCTCGACGACGGCAGCCTCGGCATGGTGCCGGAAGAGTGGCTGCAGAAGTACGGCCTGCTCGCCCGCATGGGCACGACCGAGGGGGACAGCCTGCGGTTCTCGCGCACGCAGATCGGCGTGCTCGACGCCCTTCTTGCATCGCGGCCGGAGGTGACGTTCGACAAGCAGTTCGCCCGTGCCCGCGACGAACTCCGCAAGTTCCAGGGCATCACGGCCGCCGACCCGCCGGCGAAGTTCCACGGCGACTTGCGCGAGTATCAGCGCGAAGGCCTCGGCTGGCTGCGGTTCCTCCGCAAATTCGGCTTCGGCGGCTGCCTGGCCGACGACATGGGCCTCGGCAAGACGGTGCAGGTGCTCGCGTTCCTCGCCGGCAAACGCACCGGCCCGGCGGTTGTGATCGTGCCGAAGTCGCTGGTGTTCAACTGGAAGCAGGAAGCCGCCCGCTTCACGCCGAAGCTGCGAGTGCTCGACCACACCGGTCCGACCCGCGACCGCACCGGCGCGAACTTCAAGGACTTCGATCTCGTGCTGACGACCTACGGCACCCTCCGCAAGGACGCCGAGACGTTCGCGGCGTTCCGGTTCGACACATGCGTGCTCGACGAATCGCAGGCGGCCAAGAACGCCGAGACGGAGACGGCGAAGGCGGTGCGGCTGATCGCGGCCGACTATCGCCTCGCCCTCAGCGGCACGCCGGTCGAGAACCACCTCGGCGAACTCTGGACGCTGTTCGACTTCCTCAACCCCGGCATGCTCGGGCGGGCCGTGCTGACGGCCGGCGGGTCGATCCGCAACCCCGACCCCGAAACTCGCGAGGTGCTCGCCCGTGCCCTGCGGCCGTTCATCCTCCGCCGCACGAAGGCCGAGGTGGCGAAGGACCTGCCGGCGAAGACCGAGCAGACGGTGTACTGCGACCTGGAGCCGGCCCAGCGAAAACTGTACGACGAACTCCGCGACCACTACCGGCAATCGCTGTTGGCCCGTGTCGATTCGCTCGGCCTCGGTCGGTCGAAGATTCAGGTGCTCGAAGCCCTGCTGCGACTGCGTCAGGCGGCGTGTCACCCCGGCCTCATCGACAAGAAGCGGGCCGCCGAGCCGAGCGCGAAGCTGGACGTGCTGCTGCCGCAGTTGCGCGAACTGGCCGAGGGCGGCGGCAAGGCGCTCGTCTTCTCGCAGTTCACGTCGCTGTTGTCCATCGTGCGTTCGCGGCTCGATGCCGAGGGGGTGAAGTACGAGTACCTCGACGGCCGCACCCGCGACCGGGCGGCGAAAGTCGAGAAATTCCAGACCGACCCGACGTGTCGGTTGTTCCTGATCAGTCTGAAGGCCGGCGGCGTCGGGCTGAACCTGACGGCGGCCGAGTATGTCTTTTTGCTGGACCCGTGGTGGAACCCGGCCGTGGAGGCGCAGGCCATCGATCGCAGTCACCGCATCGGCCAGACGAAGCCGGTGTTCGCGTATCGGCTGATCGCCCGCGGCACGGTCGAGGAGAAGGTGCTGGCGTTGCAGCAGAGCAAGCGCGAACTGGCCGACGCGATCCTCGGCGGCGACGGCCGACTCGTCACCGACCTGAAGCGCGAAGACCTGGAACTGCTGCTGTCGTGACCGGAGCGGTATTGGGGAACCGTTCGACCGTGGTCGAGACCTCTTCCGGGTGCGAAA
>JBBQCQ010000265.1:0-5924 GCA_038318835.1 Gemmatales bacterium
TCGTGGAACTCGCCCACCGCGAACAAGAACGACTCGGCAACCTTGCGGCGGGTGGCGGTGGATTTGACGCCGTGTTCGCGCAGGGCAGCGTCCAAGGCGGCGGTGAGCACACACTGATACGCGGCCCCCATCTCTTCGTAGACGTCATCCCGTACAAGTCGTGCTGCCTTCGCCATGCGAACCTCGGAAACGACCGCGGGCGGCGGCCTTCGCGAAAAAAGGACGCCGCCCGTTGGGTGTGATCGTCGGTCGTTGCGTTACGGCTGGACGCCGTGCAGCTTGTTCAGCGACTTGAAGTATTCCTCGATCATCGGGCGGAACTTCGGCGGCAGATCGCGGGTGATCTCCTGGATCGCCTTCGCTCGCTCGGAGGCGGGCAGCTTACCCCACTCTTCGCCGAGCTTCTTCAGTTGCTTGTCGTTCACCTTGCCGTCGCCGCCGCCGCCCATGATCTGGCTGTCGCCGGCCGGGGCGTTCGGGTTCAGGCTGCCGGGGCCGGGTTTGTCGCCTTCGCCGCCGTTGGGGCACTGGCCGCCGTTGGACTGGCCCTTCTGCTGGTTCTCCAGTTCCTTGATCTTCTCATCGAGGCGGAAGACGATCTTCTTCTGGATGTCCTGCGTCTTCTCGCCGCCGCGGGCCAGGTCGAGGCGACGGCCGCTGTTGTCCATGAGGCGGCCGACGTTGGCCAGGTCCTTCGCGTCGGCCGACCAGTTCTGCATGTCGAAGAACATGAGGGTGGCGACCATCTTGTACCGGTCGGGCGCGTCGGCCACGTCGTCGAGCAGGCGGGTGATCGAGCCGACCGACTGTTCCTTTTGAATCAGGGCATGCTCGGCCACGGCCTTGTAGAAGTAGTAGCTGGCCGGGTCCACCACGAGTTCCGGCTGCACGACTTTGAGGGCGTCGAGGGCTTCCTCGTAGACCCGCTTGCCGGACAGCGCCTTGGCGTAGGCGGTGGCGATGTTGGCCGTGAAGAACGGGTCGGCCGAGGTGTCCTTCAGGAACGCGGGGGCGTCCTGCGGCGGGTCGGCGTCCGGGTTCTTGGCGATCTTGAGCAGCGATTGAATTTCCGGGTTGCCGATCACGAGGCTTTCGATGGTGCGATCGAGGACGGAGCGGCCGTCCTTCGCCCAGACCTTCTCGAACGCGGCCGCGTCGAACTTGCCGACGGCCGTCAGGTACGCGGCCACTTTCGCTTTGGCGTCGTCGGCCTTGGCGGTGCGGAGCGTACCGAAGGTGTAGATCATCGGCGCGGCCGGGATGGTTCCGGCAGCGGGGACGACCGGGGCGGCGGGTTCGGCCGCGGTGATGGCGAAGCCGGTGACGGCGGATAGGGCGGCTGTTGCGACCCACTTGCGGATGACCACGTTCAAACCTCCTCAAAGAGCAATGTGCCGAGGAATACGGGTCGGAGAGAAGAACCCAGGGATGAGTATCGGCCGAATTGGCCGTCTTCACTCCTCACTCTAACCTTTATCGGGCAGTCGGACAACCGGAATTCTTCTCCTCATCGTTCTCTCCTTTTCCGGAGGAACGCGGAGTCTTCGCGACAACGACATTATTAGCCACAGATGAACACGGATGAACACGGATGAACACAGATAAAACGAGGATCATTTTCAGGGCCGTTCGCTCGGCTCATGGCTTTGAACAGAATTTCTGTTCTCGTCTTCTCCCGTTTTGTCTGTGTTCATCCGTGTTCATCTGTGGCCAATGATGTCTTACTTGTTGGCCCCGGTGACCATCTTCTGGATCATGTCTTGCAGCTTCGCCTGGCGTTGCGAGATCTGGCGGAGTTCGTTCTGGATGATCGCGTCGGAGGCTTGCTCGCCAGTGTATTTGGTGGCGTACATCTTCGTGCGGCTGTTCACCTGCGTCTGGAAGGCGCGGATGAGTTTCAGTTCGGCCAACTGGTCGATCAGCGGCTTCGGGCCGGGCTTGCCACCGGGTGGCGGAGGGTCGCCGGCCTGCGACTTCTTGATCTCCGCCTGGGCCTTCTTCAGCGAGTCGATCATGTCTTTGAGCATCTGGATGATATTCTCTTCGATGCCCTGCGTGTCGGTGTCCACCCAGGTCGCGGCCAGCCGCTTCTGCACGGCCTGCATGTCGCCCTTCACTTCGTCCAGCACGCTGGCGAAGGCGATGGCCGAGCCTTCCGATTCCAGTAGTTTCATCGCCTTCTCGGCCTCGGCGACGATCTCGCTTTCCTTGTCGCCGAGTTGCTGACTCTTCTGGTGGTCGGCGGTCGTCTTCTGGTTGGCGTTCTTGACCACCCCGGCGTGGACGGCCTTCGTGCTCTCATAGACTTCGATCTGCATGGATAGCATCCGGTTACACCGGGCTTCCAGGGCCGCGAGCGTCTTCAGCATCTCCTCTTCGCGGAGTTGCTTGAGCTTCTTCTTGAGTTCCTCAATGGCCTTCGCGAACTTCTCGATGGCCTGATCTTGTTGCTTGGCGGCCTCGATGCGGTCCGGCTTCTTGAGTTCGTTCTCGGCTTGCTTCTGATTCGGGTACGCCTCGGCGATCTGCTTGCGGCCGGGGGTCTGGTTCTGGGGCGGTGGCGGCGGGGAAGCGCCACCCGGCTGGCCGGGTTCGCCCGATTCGCCGGGCGGCTTCGACTGGGCTTGCTGTTCGCCGGGCTTCGGCTCGCCGCCCTTGCCGCGGCCTTCGCCGCCCTTGGCTTGCTGACCCTTCGACGACTTCGGCTCGCCCTTGCCCTGGCCGGTGCCCTTCGCCTCCCCGGCCGGTGACGGCTTCGCCTCGCCCGCCTTCGCCTCCCCGGCCTTCGGCTCCCCGGCTTTGGGTTCGCCGGCCTTCGGCTCCCCGGCCTTCGGCTCCCCGGCCTTCGGCTCCCCGGCTTTGGGTTCGCCCGCCTTTGGTTCTCCGGCTTTGGGTTCGCCCGCCTTTGGTTCTCCGGCACCTTCGGGCGGCTTGCCGGCCTTCGCCTCGGCCCCCTTGTCGCCGGACATCGGGTCCTTCGCGTCGTCCTTGTCGTTGGCCTTCGCTTCCTGGGAATCGCCCTTCGGCTCGGCCGACGATTCGCCCGGCTTCGGCTCGCCCTTCGGCGTTGCCTTCGGGTCGGCCTTTGCGGAGTCGCCGCCCTTCTTATCGTCGGGCTTCTTGCCGCCCATTCGCTCGGCCAGTTCTTTCGTCTGTTCGGCCAGGTCTTTCTGGGTGTTGGCTTGCTTGCTCGTGTCCCCCTTGCCGGCCTCGGTCATGGCCCGCTGGTTCTCGGTCCGCCGCTTCAGCGCCTCGGCGTCCTTCAGGAACTTCTCGAGGGTGGCGATCTCCTTTTTCAGCCGCTCCGATTCGTCATCGGTTTGCAGGATGGTAATCATCTCTTGCAACGCCTTGATGAGTTCGACGTTCTGGCCCTTGATGCCGCCGATGTCCTGCGGGTTCTCGGACCCCTTCGACAGTCCGGCGATGAGCGTCTTGAACTGCCCGTCGATGCCGGCCTTCTGCGAATGCTCGATGGCGGCGTAGATTGTCTTCGCGCGTTCCTTGTCTTCGGGCCGGTCGCTCTTTTCCAGTCGCTGGGCGAGCGTGAGCAGGCCGCGGGCGAGTTCCTGGAAGATTTTGGCGTTCTTCTCCTGGTTGCCGCGGAGGTCCTTCGTGGTACCGGGTGTGGTCTCGGCAGGGGCCGGCGGCGTGGGCTTCGGGTCGGTGGGCTTCGGAGCCTGGGCCGTGAGGACGGCGGAGGCGACCAGGAGCGACGGCAGGGCGAGCAGAAGGCGAAACGGCATGGCGGGTCTCCCGAACACGCGGTTCGGACGAAAAGCGATTCCAGAAGAGAGGACGAGTGACATCTTACACGATAACCACCGAATCGGGAAATTCCAACCGCCCCGCGCGATCGGGTTCACTTTACGCCATCCCGTCGGCGGCTCGTTCCAGGGTGGCGATGTCGAGTTTCCGCATCGTCATCATCGCTTGCATGGCGCGACGAGCGCGGGCCGGGTCCGGGTCTTTAAGCAGTTCCATCATCTGCCTCGGCACGATCTGCCACGACAGGCCCCAGCGGTCCTTCAGCCAACTGCACTCGCTCTCCTGGCCGCCGTCGGCGGTGAGCGCGGCCCACAGGCGATCGACTTCCGCCTGGTCGTCGCACATGATCTGAAACGACACCGCCTCGGTGAACGGAAACTGCGGCCCGCCGTTGAGGCCGAGGTACTTCTGCCCAGCGAGGGTGAACTCGACCGTGAGCACCGTGCCCGCCGGCCCGCTCGGGTTGTCGGCCGGCGACCGCGTCACCTTGTCGACCCGCGAGTCCGGCAACAGCGAAGCATAGAACGTCGCGGCCGCCTCGGCCTGCCCGTCGAACCAGAGGCACGGGATGATCTTTTGCATGGTCAGGCGTCCTTCGGCCAACCGGCCGTGTTAGAACACGATTCGCGGCAAATGTCCGACGGCGGCACGTCGCCGAACTTTTCGTTGTGCAGGTGCCACGACAGGTAGCACATCGCTTCACACTCGGCGTCCGTCACCGCGACGACCGGGTTCTGGCGAACGGCCTCGTAGAAGCCGCGACCGAGCGCGACGATGAACCCGCGGCAATACAGGAAGCCGTCGTCCGATCCGTCCGTCCGCTCTTGAATGTCGGCCCGGTCGATGTCGTACAGCTTCCGCTCCAGGATGCGGTCGAATGCCAGGAGGTCGGCGGCCGACAACCCATCGAGCTGTTCCCGCAAGGCCGGGATTACCTCGTCCAGGAGTTCTTCCAACTCGAAAGCGCGGCCTTCAGACAGTTTGCCCTCGGCGAGCCGCTGACGGGCTTTCGTCTTGCCGCCGACGGTGCCCCACGCCGTTTCGATCATCGACCAGAAGCGGTCTTCGTTCATCGGGATTCTCCGCTCGGGTGGCATTCGTCCCCAGACTAGCGATGGGAGCCGGCAAGGTCAAAGTCATTCGTTCGGCCGCACTCCCACTGGCACAGACTTGACTCGCTCGCCATAATTGAGCGAGTTCACTCTCGCACAAGGTGCTGACATCATGCCGCGATTCCTCGCGTTGCTCGCTCTTGCGTTCGGTTCGTCCCTCCCGGCCGCGGAGCCGGTCATGAAGGTCGAGCGAGACATCGTCTACGCCACCGTCGATGGTGAGAAGCTCATGCTCGACCTGGCGAGGCCGAGCACGCCGGGGCCGCATCCGTGCGTGGTGTGCCTGCACGGTGGGGCGTGGAAGTTCGGCAACAAGAAAAGCCTGTCCCGCGCCGGCCGCGATGATGTGACCGAAGTCGCCCCGTCCGCCCGCGTCAGCCTCATCGAGTCGCTCGCCGCTCAGGGGTACGTGGCCGTGTCTGTCGGGTATCGGCTCATGCCGAAGGCCAAGTTCCCGGCGCAGATCGAAGACGCCAAGACGGCCGTGCGGTTCCTGCGGACGAACGCGAAGACGCTGGCCATCGACCCCGACCGCATCGCCGCCCTCGGCTTCTCGGCCGGTGGACACCTCGCGGCCCTGCTCGGCACGACCGACAAGAGTGTTGGGTTCGATGGCCCTCTCTACCCGGATCAGTCGAGTGCCGTGCAGTGCGTCGTCGATTTCTTCGGCCCGACCGACCTGACGCTGTACGCAGAGGCCGAGGGGATCGAGAAGGCGTATATGGTGCCGTTGCTGGGCAGCCGGTATCGTGCGAAGCCGGAGGTGTATAGGAAGGCCTCGCCGCTGGAGCACGTCAGCAAAGCTGCCCCGCCGTTCCTGATCCTGCACGGCACGGCCGATGTCATCGTGCCGATCATTCACTCGGAGCGATTCCACAAGAAGCTGCTGGCCAGCGGCGTGAAAAGCGAACTGCGGATCATCCCCGGCGAAGGCCACGGCTGGACCGGCCCGGTGCTGCTCGACACGATCGCAGCGGCGACGAAGTTCCTCGACGCGAACCTGAAAGCGAAGTGACGGGACGTAGGTGTGGGGGGTGGGCGCCC
>JBBQCQ010000266.1:0-5914 GCA_038318835.1 Gemmatales bacterium
TCCAGGTCTTTGCGAGCCTTCAACTAGGCCGCGACGGGCTTTTCGATCTTCAGCGCGCTCGCCAGTTTCTCGGCGCGTTCGGCGAAGGGCGTTCCCTTGTACTCGGCCGCGATGGCCTCGGCGAGTTTGTACGCCACGAACGGATCGGATTCCTTGAGCGATGCCACCCTTGCCAGTTGCCGCTCCACCGGCTTCGCGAGCAGGTCCATCAGCTTGCCGGCCTGATCGCGGGCGGGCGTTTCCGTGCCGCCGGTAGCCGGTTGCAGCTTCGCCATCACGGCCGGGATCGGCTCGCCGGCGGTCAGGGCCTTCACGGCTGGCTGAACCGCCAGCGCCACGTCCGCGAGGTCGGCATCTTTCACGATCTTTCGTCCGACGGCCTCACGCAGATAGATTTCGCTGTCGGCCAGCGGGCCGCGGTACACCCACTTCCCCTCGGCACTATAGATGGCCGTGTGGTCCGACGGGTACGCCCAGTTCTGCCCGCCCGGCTTGCCCGGCGTGTATGTCCGCCCGTAGGTCGGGAAGGTCACGCCGCGAGTTTCCAGCCGCCGAACTACGTCGTCCTTCTCCCGCGTGTAGTCGGCCGAGAAGAGCACGACCTGGAAACCGAACGGCTCGTACTCCTCGTGCCATTTCTTCAGCCACTTCAGCGGCACCGCCTCGTCGGTCGGCCAGTAGGTGAAGAGCGTGACCTTTTCGGCGACCGCCATCGGATCGAACTTCTCGCCGACGAGGTGCGGGCCGAGGTTGATGTCGGTCGGCTTGAAGTCGGTGCGGAACTCCTTGCTGCCGTCGGGTGGCCGCGTGCCGGCGGTACGAGCCTTGCCGGCCGCGAGGTACTTCGCCCAGATGCCGTCGAGCAACTTGGAGGTCGCCGGGTCGTGCTTCAGCAAGCTGCTGCGGTCGTGCGGGAAGTAGTACAGGCTGTCGAGGTACGCGGAGGACAGGTCGGCGAAGAAGGCTCCTTCTTCGGTCGTGCAGTACGCGGTTTTGTCGTACAGCTTGCGGGCCAACGCCTGCCGGTAGGCCACTCGAATGGCGGTCGCGTCCGTGGCCAGGTACTGGCCCTGGAAGGCACGCAGGTAAACGTGAATGAGTTGCAGGTACGCGGCCCGATCGGTGGTCTGATAGACCTCGGTGAGCGCCTTCGCCCGGCGAAGGCCGACGCAGTTCGCTTTCAACGGGTTGTCGCCGCGGGCGGTGAGTTGCGCGGCGCTGGTTCCGTAGTAGGTGCTGAACACCTCGCCCTCGCGACCGTTCGCCAGGCCACTCTTGTAGTCCCATTCGACCCACAGCGGGATGGCCCGCAGTTTCTCCACGCCCTTCTCGTTGAACAGACTACACAGGGCTTTCAGGTCGAGTTCGATCGCCTCCAGCGGCTTCGGCTTCAGCTTCTTCACGTCCACCGTCTGCACGTCTTCGCCAACGGCCACCGTGAACCCGTGGATCATCTGCACCTTGTACCCAGGGATGGTGTCCGGCAGCAGCGGCTTCTTCGCGGCCTTCTCCTGGGCAGTGGTGGTCAGCGTCAGGAGGCCGAGAGCAACGAGGGCCGAAGGGGTACGAAACATGGCGAACGCCTCACGCCGGTGCGGGGACTCGAACGGGGAGACTGTATCCGCAACGGCCCGAGCGAGAAGGGGAAATTCGTAGGCGGCCCGCGTTACGGCAGCAAGTCGGCGACGGCAATCGTACCGACGGCGGTGCCATCGAGGACGAGCGGCACCTCCTGCCCCGGCCGGTAGTCGGTGCGCGTCGCATAAGCCGGCGGCGACGCGGCCGGTTGCGGATCAGTGTAGACTTCGATCTGGCGGTCGGGGATGTTGACGATCCAGTATTCGGTGAGCCGATTTCGAGCATAGGCCACAGACTTGGCGGTTTGGTCTTGGTCAAGAGTTGTGTCCGAAACCTCGACGATGAGCAGAATATCCGCCGGCTGTGGGTGCCGCGTACGGTAGGTTCGAGGCCCACCGCGGACGACGGCAAAGTCGGGTTCCGGCTCGCTGTCCAGCAGGGTAGCGGCCTGTTGGCTGCGGAGCATGAGACCTGTCGGCAACAGGAGTGAAAGTGCAGTTCGGAAGAGATCGATAGCCGAATCGTGGGGCGGGTTACGAGACATTTTCAACACCAAGAAGCCGTCGATGAGTTCGACTGGGTCGCCACTTTTGAGAATGCCCTCAGACAGAATCGCGTGGTATTCCGCCACGGTGAACCGGCGGAGGGACGACCAAGCCGGGTTCGCGACCGCGCGGAGCGGGCTTGCCCTACGGCCCCCCTTGTGGACGATATAACCGTCGAGTAGTTCCAAAGATTCCTGATCGTCGATGACGCCGATGTCGCGCAATCGATGGTAATCGGTGACGGTGAAGCGGTGCGTTCCTTCGAGCGAGTCAAGGCCAAACCATTGGCCGTGCATTTGTGCCGACGCCATGAGGTCACCACCAATTCAGGTCGCAACGAGGACCGCCCAAATTATGAGTCGATCCCCGCCTGCGAACCAGTTGTCGAAGTTACTTGTCCCGCTTGCCGGCTTCGCCCATAGCGGCCTGGGCCGCGGCGAGCCGTGCGATCGGCACGCGGAACGGCGAGCAGCTCACGTAGTCCATGCCGATGGCGTGACAGAACATCACGCTGTCCGGGTCGCCACCGTGCTCGCCGCAGATGCCGATCTTCAGGTGCGTGCCGTGCTTCGCCTTGCGGCTGTCGCGGCCCTTCTGAATGCCGATCTTCATTAGCTCGCCGACGCCGGCGAAGTCGATCGTCTGGAACGGGTCGATCGGCAGAATCTTGTTCGCCAAGTACGTCGGCATGAACCCCTTGATGTCGTCGCGGCTGAAGCCGAACGTCATCTGCGTCAGGTCGTTCGTCCCGAAGCTGAAGAACTCGGCTTCCTCGGCGATCTTGTCGGCCGCGATGCACGCCCGCGGCAGTTCGATCATGGTGCCGATCTGGTATTCGACCTTCACACCGGCCTTGGTCATGCACTCCTCAGCCACGCTGATCGCACGCTTCTTGAGCAGCGTCAGTTCTTCCAGCACGCCGACGAGCGGGATCATGATTTCGGGCAGAACCTTCTTACCCTTCTTCTGCACTTCGATGGCGGCCTCGATGATGGCCCGCACTTGCATGTCGCTGATTTCCGGGAAGACCACCGGCAAGCGGCAGCCGCGGAAGCCCATCATCGGGTTCATCTCGTGCAACTCTTCGACGCGCTCGAAGATCTTTTCGACGCTGACGCCGATCTGCTTGGCGACGGCCTCCGCCCCGGCCCGGTTGTCCTTCTGCGGCAGGAACTCGTGCAGCGGCGGGTCGAGCAAGCGGATCGTGACGGGGAAGCCGTCCATCGCCTGGAAGATGCCGACGAAGTCGGCCTTCTGGAACGGCTCGATCTTGGCGAGTGCCTTCTTGCGGCCCTCGACGCTCTCGGCCAGGATCATTTCCCGCACGGCGGCGATGCGGTCGTCGCCGAAGAACATGTGTTCGGTGCGGCAGAGGCCGATGCCTTCGGCCCCGAACTCGCGGGCCTTCAGCGCGTCGGCCGGGCTGTCGGCGTTCGTGCGAATCTTCAGCTTGCGGCCCTTGTCGGCCCACATCATCAGCGTCTGGAAGTCGCCGGTCATGGTCGGGGCGATGGTCTCGACCTTGCCGATCATCACGTCGCCGGTCGTGCCGTTGATGGTGATGAACTCGCCGGCCTTCACGGTCTTGCCCGCGATGGTGATCGTCTGAGCCGCCTCGTCGATCTTGACTTCGTCGCAGCCGACCACACAGGGCTTACCCCAACCGCGGGCCACCACGGCGGCGTGGCTCGCCTTGCCGCCGGTGCTGGTGAGGATGCCCTGGGCCGCGTGCATGCCGGCCACGTCTTCGGGGCTGGTTTCCTTGCGAACCAGGATCAACTTGACGTTCGCGTCCTTCTCGTGCATCTCCTTGGCTTCCGCTGAGTTCAATACGACCTTCCCCGTCGCACCGCCCGGGCTGGCCGCGATGCCCTGGGCGACCGGCTTGACCTTGCTCTTGGGGTCGAGTTGCGGTTGCAGCAGGTGGTTGAGCGAATCGGCCGGCACTCGCTTCACGGCGTCGGTCTCGCTGATGTGCCCTTCCTTCGCCAGTTCGACAGCGATCCGCACGGCTGCCGTGCCGGTCCGCTTGCCGCTGCGGGTTTGCAGCATGTACAGGGTGCCGTCCTGCACCGTGAACTCGATGTCCTGCATCTCCTTGTAGTGCTTCTCCAGGGTCTGCCGAATCTCCATCAGTTGCTTGTAGACCTTCGGCATCTCGCTGTCGAGCTTGGCCATCGGCTCCGGGGTGCGGATGCCGGCCACCACGTCTTCGCCCTGCGCGTTAATGAGGTAGTCGCCGTAGAAGACGTTCTCGCCGGTGTTCGGGTCGCGGGTGAAGGCCACGCCGGTGCCGGACGTGTCGCCCATGTTGCCGAAGACCATCGCCTGCACGTTGACGGCGGTGCCCTTCAAGCCGCTGATCCGCTCGATGCGGCGGTACTCGATGGCCTTGTTGCCGTTCCACGAGTTGAACACGGCGTTGATCGCGAGCATCAACTGCTTCTTCGGGTCTTGCGGGAAGTCGTCACCGACGTGCTTCTTGTAGACGGCCTTGTACCGCTTCACGAGTTCCTTCAGGTCGTCGGCCGTCAGGTCGGTGTCGAGCTTGACCTTCTTCTCGTCCTTGAGCTTGTGAATCTCGTGCTCGAACTCTTCGTGCTCGCAGCCCATGGCGGTGCTGCCGAACATGTCAATGACGCGGCGGTAGCTGTCGTAGGCGAACCGCGGGTTGCTCGTCTTCTTGGCGAGGCCTTCGACGCTCGCGTCGGTCAGGCCGAGGTTCAGAATCGTGTTCATCATCCCCGGCATCGACAAAGCCGCACCCGAGCGCACGCTCACGAGCAATGGATCGGCCGGGTCGCCGAACTTCTTGCCGCCGAAGTCGGCTTCCATCTTCTTGACGGCCGCTTCGATTTCGGGGATGGCGGCTTCCGGGAGCTTCTTGCCCTGCTCCAAGTAGGCGGCACAGACTTCGGTGGTGATGGTGAACCCCGGCGGGACGGGAATGCCGATCTTGCACATCTCCGCGAGGTTCGCCCCCTTGCCGCCGAGCAGGTCTTTCTGCTTGCCGTCGCCGTCCGCCGTCTTGCCGCCGAAGGAATATACGTGCTTCTGAGACATGGCTTCGAGTAACCTCTAGGGTGAAAGACGTCGCGAACGACCGGGTAATTTATACGGTCGTCGAATCGAATTGCAATAAAGGGCACGCTCATGGCGAACGCACTCAACCTGACCACGTTCCGCTTCGTCCTCGGGCACATCCAGAAGGCGTGCGCCGATATCCCCGAGGAACAGATGCGGGAGCAACCGCACGGCGTGAACCCGCCGGTGTGGATTCTCGGGCATCTCATCGTGACGATGAACCGGGTACCCGCGTTTCTGGGCCTGCCGACCGTCGGCCCGGCCGAGTACGGGGTGTGGTTCGGGCCGAACTCGAAGCTCGACGCGATGCCGGCGGATTTGCCCACGAAGTCACAACTGCTCGCCCACCTGAGCGAACTTTCGGAGCGTATCCTGGTCGAACTGCCAAAGCTGAACGACGACGACCTGACCAAGCCGAACACGACCGGCTTCCGGCCAGAACAACTGCCGACGATGCGAGACGTGTTCGAGGTGCTGATGCTGACACACCCGATGCTGCACGTCGGGCAACTCTCCGTGTGGCGGCGGCTGCAAGGGCTGCCGCCGTTCATCGTGTTTCCGAAGAAGTAACGGGCAGTTCCAACACCCATCGCGTGCCCGGCGAGTGCGCACCCTCATCGAGTCGAATCCGCCCACCGAAGGCAGTGGCGATGCGGGCGGCGATGGCCAGGCCCAGACCGAGACCGGGAACGCCCCGCCGGCGGGCT
>JBBQCQ010000267.1:0-5897 GCA_038318835.1 Gemmatales bacterium
GCCTGCCGGCGTTTCAGGTCGCCGATCTGCTTGGCGTGCGAGGTCTTCGCGTGGTCTTGCAGGGCGTCGGCAGCGCGGCTGGCCTCGGCCTGGAAGACGCCGAGTTGCACCGCCCGCGTGCGCACCTGTCGCCGGGCGAGCGTGAGGAACAGGAAGTAAAGCCCGATGCCGCCGAGGAGGGCCGTGACCCCGGCGATGATGGCGGCGAGCGGGATCGTGCCGACGGCGGTGCCGATGCCGAAGCCGATGCCGCCGCAGACGAGGGCCAACCCGACGACGCTCGGCGTGCGAAGGAACTTCGGCAGCGAACTCGCCGTCACCCGGGCGGCGGCGGCTTCCACATCCTCGACGCAGGACTGCAGCTTCCCCTCCGGGTCGGTCGGCGTTGGGCTGGGCAGTCGCTCGGCCGGATATTCGACATCCTCCTGCGTCAGCCCGACGCGGGCCAGCGACAGTTGCACTTTCTTCCAAACTTCCGCGAACTTCTTGCGGGCACCGTCGGCCTGCCGGGCGAGCTTCTGGTGGTGGTCGTTGGCTTCCTTCTCGGCCGCCTCGATCAGCGAGTCGATCGTCCAGAGTCGCTCCTGATACTTGGCCCGCGTCTTCTGGTCCTGGTCCTGGAACTTCTCCTCGATCTTGCGGAGCATCTCGGCCCGATTGCCGTCGGCGGCGTTCTGCCGGCCGAGGTACTTCGCCCCCATGTCGGCGAGTTGCTGTTGATACGAGTCGTCGGCCGCATCGCGGGCGGTCTTACGACCAGCCGCGATCTGCCGGCGAACCTTCTGGATGTCTTTTTCCGTCTCGTCGGCCGCCGTCTGGTAGGTGGTCGCGATCTCGGTTTCGCCCTTGGCCCGATCCTTGATCAGGGTGAGCAACTTGGCCAGGGCCGAGTGTTCGCGATCGAAGAGAGCGTCGGACATGAGGAGAGTCCAAGTGGAGAGGAGTGCGGAGTGCGGAGTGCGGAGTGCGGAGTGAAAACCGAGGCGGAGTTGTATTCGTCTTTAACTCCGCGTTCCGCGTTCCGCACTACCCAGGGAATTCGCAGTCGTTGCGAATCTCGGTGAAGATCACGCTGAGCTGGTCGACGGCTCGCAGCACGTCGCTCACGGCCCGGTCGAGCGGCTGCCAGGTTTGCTCGTCGAACTCCGCGCGGGTGGAATCGCTCCACACGTCTTGCACATTGTCCCAGTGTGCCCGCGCGGACTTCTGCGCGTCGAACAACTGACTGCGGTTCGCCCCGACTTTCATGGCGTCTCCTTCGGCGGGGCGGGCGCGGCCGACGGCAGGTTGGCCGTCGAGGGGGCCGGGGCGAAGTCCGGTTGCAACTCCGCGTAGCTGTCCAGAATCGCGATCTTCCGCTCCAGCCCGGCCATCGCCCCCGGCATGTCGGCTTCCAGGATCGTGCGCAGCCGGCGTGCCGCCCCGGTGTAGTTCTCTTCGACGAGTTTCGGCAGCTTCAACAGCCACGACCGGCACTTCGCCACCTGCTCCTCGGCATGTTCCAGCCGGGCTTTCGCCCGCCGCAGGTCGCGCTCTTGTACGGTGGTGTCCGGCATTCGCCCCGTCGAGTCGGTGAACTTCCGGCCCGACAGGGCGTTCTTCGCCTGAAGGACTTCTTCCTCGCAGTCTTTCACGGCCGTCTTCCACCGCTTCACCTGGTCTTCGAGCCAGTCGAACGCCCGGCGGATTTCCAGTTCGAGGCCGGACTGTACCTCGACGGCCGACGAGCGATAGTTGGACAGCGCGATCAGCCACTCGCGGAGAGCGTCGATCGACCGAACGTCGGCACCCGGACCGGGCATACGTCACCGTTGCGAGAGGTATTCTTCGATCCGTTCCGCCTTGCGGAGTAGGAACGGAATGTGCGTGTTGGCCGCCTCGATGAAGCGTTCCAGTACGGTCGCGGTCGTCTCGAACTCGGCCCGGAACTTGTCATGTTCCTGGTCTCGCCACGTATCGCTGAGGCCGACGAGTTGGCCGTGCAACCCGGCAAGGTTGGTTTGCAACTCGGCGTTGAACCGCTTCAGGTTGGCCGCGAACCGCCGCAGTTCGGCCGGATCGACAATCGCCTGGGACATGGTGAACCCTTCCCGGACTTGAGGTTACACAGAATGGCGTGATGGCATTATAAACGCCGATGAGCAAAGATGGTGAACCACGAAACCCACGAAAGGCACGAAATAGTCCCGGCCGTTGGCGTGTTTCGTGGTTGTGATCGGATTTTTTTGGCACTTCCGCTTGGCGGTGGGCGGGGGAGTTCGTTCAATAGACGTTCCGACTCCTGGCGGTCGGTAGTGAGGATTGTAATGCCGACGATTAACCAACTGACGAAAAAGCCCCGGTCGCCGCAGCGGTCGAAGCCGAAACACCCGGCCTTGCTCGGCTGCCCGCAGAAGCGGGGCGTGTGTACGGTCGTGAAGACGATGACCCCGAAGAAGCCGAACTCCGCCTTGCGGAAGGTCGCGCGGGTTCGTCTGAGCACGGGCGTGGAAGTGACCGCGTACATCGGTGGCGAAGGCCACAACCTGCAAGAACACTCGATCGTGCTCGTCCGCGGCGGTCGCGTCCGCGACTTGCCCGGCGTGCGGTATCACATCGTCCGTGGCGTCCTCGACTGCCAGGGCGTGGCCGACCGCAAGCAAGCCCGCTCCAAGTACGGCGCGAAGATCGAAGGGAAGTAAGAATCGGGTCTAGCGGGTTTCGGGTATCGGGTTTCGCAAGCCCGATCTCTTAACCTGCCCGACACGATGAGTCCCGGCGATTCTGCGAAAACCCGAAACCCGAAACCCGAAATACCCGGACCCCAGATGGCAAGCAAAGGTCGCACGGCGAGCTACGAGAAGTTGATGCCGGACACCCGGTACAGTTCGTTGTTGCTCAGCAAGTTCATCAACTGCCTCATGTACGACGGCAAGAAGTCGGTTGCCACGCGGGTGGTGTACGACGCGATGGACCAGATCAAGAAGCGGATGCCCGACGCCGACCCGATTGAAGTGTTCACGACGGCGTTGAACAACATCAAGCCGGCCCTGGAAGTGCGTTCCCGCCGGGTCGACGGGGCGAACTATCAGGTGCCGATGCAGGTGAAGGCGAAGCGTCAAGAGTCGCTGGCGATCCGCTGGCTGCTCGTCGCGATCCGCGCGAAGGCCGGCCGCCCGACCTCGCTGCGCCTGGCCGACGAACTCATGGCCGCCTACCGCCGCGAAGGCGAAGCGATGGCCAAGCGCGAACAAACGATCAAGATGGCCGAAGCGAACAAGGCCTTCAGCCACTTCGCGTGGTAACACGATCGCGAGGTTAACTCCCACGGGCTTGCGAGCGATTCTCGCAAGCCCGTGGTCATTTCCGTGAGTTCGTCATGACAATCACCTCGGCCAGTTTGCTCGAACGGCTCAAATCTCCCGCTGGACTGGCCGACGACTGGCAGAAACTCCACGACATCTATGTCCCCTTGATCCGCGATTGGCTGAACCGCCTGGGCGTAAACACCGACGAGGTCGATGACCTGTCGCAGGAAGTGTGGATCGTTGTCCACCGCAAATTGGCCACCTTCGCTCGGCAGCGAGACGGGTCGTTCCGCACCTGGCTGCGGCAACTGGCCGTGAATCAGGTTCGCAACTGGCGGCGCAAAGAACAGGGCCGACCCGCCGATCACGTGGCCGACGATCTGTTCTCCCAACTCGAAGCCCCGGACAGCCAACTGACTCGGCAGTGGGAGCATGAGCACGACCGGCACGTCTTTGAAAAGTTGCTCGAAGTCGTTCGGCCGGACTTCGCCCCCGCGACGTGGGAAGTCTTCTGCCGGTTCGCCCTGGAAGGTGTCCCGGTTGCCGTGGTCGCGAACGAGTTCGCCACCACCGAGGCAGCAGTTTTGCAGGCCAAATCTCGCATCCTGAAACGCCTCCGGCAAGAGGCAGAAGGATTGATCGACTAATTTTGTCGTTTTCGCGTCATGCCCGTCTTCCCACCGACCTTTCACTTGTAGTTCGCGTGAGAATCCCAGAAAATATACCCCACGACGCAGGCAGTACCGGACTTCGACATGGCGGCCACTCAGCATCCCACCGACGACGTGCTTGCGAATTACGGCCTGGGCAAACTCAACGACGAAACAATCGAGATCATCGATCAGCACCTCACGACGTGCGACGACTGCCGGCAACGGGTCGCGGCCGCGACTTCGGACAACTTCCTCAACCGCTTGAAGCAGGCCGCCCCCGCCGCGATGAGCGGCTACGAGGCGTCGCGGACGGCCGCCGCGACGAGCGTCGTGGTGCCGCCGTCCGAGGCGTCCGAAATACCTCTCGAGTTGGCGAGCTTGTCTCAGTACTCGAACATTCGCGAACTCGGCCGGGGCGGCATGGGCGTCGCCTATTTGGCGCACAACACGCCGATGGACCGCGACGAGGTGCTGAAGGTCATGAACAAGTCGCTGTTGGCCCGCGGCACGGCGGCCGAACGGTTCGACCGCGAAATCCGCTCCGCCGCGCGGCTGAGCCACCCGAACATCGTGACCGCGTACGCGGTCCACCACGTCGGCAACACGGTCGTGCTGAGCATGGAGTACGTACCGGGCCACGACCTGTCGAAAGTCGTCCACGACAAGGGGCCGTTGCCGATCCCCCGCGCGTGCTTCTTCGCTTACCAGACGGCCCTCGGCCTCCAGCACGCGCACGAGAAAAACATGGTGCACCGGGACATCAAGCCGAGCAACTTGATGCTGATGCAAGACGGCCGACGACTGGTCGTCAATATCCTGGACTTCGGGCTGGCAAAATCGGTCGGCAGCATGGAGTCGAAGTCTGCCCTGACGGCCGCGGGCAACACCCTCGGCACGCCGAGCTACATGGCCCCGGAGCAAATCCAGAACGCCGCCAACGCCGACATCCGGGCCGACGTCTACGCCCTGGGCTGCACCCTGTACTGCCTGCTGACCGGCTCGCCGCCGTTCGTGGACGAGACGGCCTTCGGCGTGATGCTCGCCCACCGGGAGAAGACGCCCACCCCGTTGAGCGAGGTGCGCCCATACGTGCCGCAGGGCTTGCCCGACGTGGTCGCCAAGATGCTGGCGAAAAATCCGAAGGACCGCTACCAGACGCCGGGCGAAGTCGCCAGGGTGCTAACGCCGTTCATCAAGCCGGTGGTGAACACGGAGGAGAGCAAAACCGCGGACCAGAAGTTGGTCGAGACGGGTCTGCCAGACTCGACGCAGTCCGAATCCGCCACCCAGCCGGACGGGGAAGAAAAGCTCAGGTACACTCGACGCAGGTGGTGGCCGGTTTTCGTCGTAGGTTTGCTCATGCTGGCGGGCGGGGGCATCGCGGCTGGCGTGCTGCTCGTGAAGACGAAGGAGGGGACGATCGAACTGACGGACCTACCGCCGGAGGCCGAGGTGCTTGTGGACGGCAACACCACAACCGTGACTTGGGCGGAGGGAAAGAAGTCGGCGACGGTACGTGTCAAGCCCGGCACACACCAAGTTGAGGTCAAAATCGGCGACGTGAAAGTCGTGGGAGAGTCGGTAGAACTCGAACCGGGCGGACAGAAAATTCTCGCTGTCGTCGCGCTGCCACCGATCAACCCTGGCGACGATGACATCGGGTCCGGCAAGTCGGAGCCGACACAGAAAATACTCCCCAACTCGCGGTGGGATGCTCCTGCTCGGAACCAGATCAAATTCTTGAGAGTTTACAAGTCTGCCGATGACAAATTCACAGGAGAACTGTTCCTGGACGACGGCCGCAACCCCGAGGTCAAGGGCACGCTGAGAGGGGAAGTCATCGAGTTCGAGGCCACGGCAGCGAAAGGGTCCTTCCACCGCAAGTTCCGGGGGACCCTGAAGGGCTGGACCATGAACCTGACCTTCACCGGGCGGGGCCTCAACAACGAGCCGACCT
>JBBQCQ010000268.1:0-5896 GCA_038318835.1 Gemmatales bacterium
CGCTCCACGG
This sequence comes from Gemmatales bacterium, assembly GCA_038318835.1. Lineage (GTDB taxonomy): Bacteria > Planctomycetota > Planctomycetia > Gemmatales > Gemmataceae > Limnoglobus. The sequence continues at coordinate 11 of JBBQCQ010000268.1, forward strand.
CCACATCGTCGGGCTTCGTCTCCTTCGCCTGGCCGGGCGGGGCCTCGGCCTGCGGCTTGTCCTTGCTATCGCCGCATCCGGCCACCACGATCATGGCGAGCAGGAGGGCGGCGGCGGGTCGGTATCGGCTCATGGGTCGTGATCTCCTGGGAATTCGGCCCGGCCCCGACAGTCGGGGCCGGGCCGACGGCGAGGTTACTTGGTCGGCTTCTTCTCGAACGTGCCGTCCGGGCCTTCGATTTTGGTCGGCTTGTAATCGGTCTTCTCGACCGCCTCCCACAGTTCCTTCGGCGACGGGGACTTGGCGGCCTTCGGCGTCACGGTGGCGGTTTTCGCCTTCAGGTCAATGACGACCGACTCGACGCCCTCGACCGCCGACAGTGCCTTCGTGACCGTCTTCGCGCACCCGGCGCAGGTCATGCCGTCCACGGTCAGCTTGCTCGCCTTGGGGTCGACTTTGGCGGGCTGGTCGGCCTTGACGGGCTGCTCGGCCTGGCAGCACTTGCACCCGGCCTTCATGGGGGCATTCGGCAACTCGATGGGCTTGGGCGCGTCCTGACCGGAGGCGGCCACGACGCTCAGGGACAGGGCCACGAACCCGCTGAACAACTTGCGGAACATGCGATAAATCCTCGCGGGGATCAGTTGAGGACGGATGGCCGGGCGATCCCATTCCCCGGCCATCGAGTAAGAGCCGAAGGTGCGTACCGCGGGCGGGTCGGTCCGCCCCGAACCGTCACTTCTGGCGGTAGAACTCGGGCGGCTCGATCTTGGCCGGGTTCTCCTTGGCGAGGGCGACGAACTCGTCCACGCACGGCGGGCAGCAGAACTCGTAGGTCTTGCCGTCGATCACCCAAGAGAACCTGGGGTTGGCCTTGGTCAGGGTGACCGGGCAGATTTTCTCCCCGGTCTTCGGCTTCAGGTCGTGTTCGGCCTTCAGCCCCTTGAACTTGGCCGAGGCGGTCACGCCCCCGTTGGCCTTGATGTCGGCGTCGGTGTACTTGCCGCCGGGGGTCAGGTAGAGCTTCTGTTCCTCAGCGTCGGCTACTTTCGAGGGCATTCCGTGGTCGCCGGCATCGGGGACCGACTTGAACGCGATGCGGAACCGCTCGTTGCCGATTCGGATGGCCGGGATCGTCACCTCGACCTTCTTCCCGGCCACGTCCTTCGGCAGGTGGCCGACGAACAGCGAGGTCATGCCGGCCTTGTCGCCGGACTGCGGTTTGGCGGACAGTACGAACGACTCCGACTCCATGCCGCCCTCGACCTTGACGTACCCGGTCAGCGGTTGGGCCTCGACTTCGAGGACGACGGCCTCGTTCTGGCCGAGCGTGTACAACCGCAGGATGCCGCCCTTCTCGAACACCGCCTCGGCGTGGTAACTGTCGCTGCCGATGGGCACCACGATGCCGCCGTGGGCGGTCGGCTTGTGGCCGTGGTCGCCGTCGCCCTTCGGGGCCGGGCCGGTCGAACCTGGGGCGGCCTTCGACGGCTCGGGCGTCGAGGTCGAGGTCGGGTTGGAACAGCCCCCCACGACCAGGGCCGCAGACACCACAGCGGCGAACGAAACGAAACGTCGGGAACGGACCATGACGGCCCTCCGGTTCGGGTAGCGACGCGCGGCAACAGACGACCGCGGTCGGGTGGCGATCAAGAAAGCAGCGGTGCCGGAACGCGCGTCGGACGACGCGGCGACCCGAGGGAACGTAAGACGCAGGCGCGGGTACGCCGCGGCAGGTCAGAATCAGAAGTCACAAAGCAGGGTAGAACGCCAGCAAGGCGTCCGAAGAAGGGTTCAACAGCGGAGCAGAGAGTACGCCGCAAGGAGGTCCCGGCCAGCCAACTTGGGAACCGGCGGGGACGTGTCGGCTGCCGACGCGGTGATCGCCGGGGACTCGAACGTGAACGAGGTCAGCAGCCACACGCAGAGAACGTCGAGTAACTTCAGTTGGGCGGCGAGGTCCGCAGTCGTCGTGCCGTTGGCCGCAAGAGTTTTCACCGGCTTGTCGTGTTCGCACGGGCATTTCGAGGGCTTGCCCGGCTCCGGGTTCGGCTTGCCGTTATCGCCACACGGCGGGACTTCTTGCTGGCAGCAGGACTTAACCCGCTTTGTTATCGGCGTCTGCTGGCGGTCCGCGGTGGGAGTTGCTGGGCGTTGTGTGGACGAGAACGAACAGCAGCACACTTCCGGCCCGAGAAGGGTCGTGATCGTGAAACAGAGGGTGAGCGCAATGTGACACATGTAAGTCATTATCGACAGCGGGGCGGCCAAAGTCAAGGCGAACCGAATTTTCGGAACCCCGACTCAGCCGCCCTGATCGACCCGCGCTACCGCCACGACCTTGGCGTCCAATCCCTGCGAAAGTATTGATTACCCTCCGAGTTGCCCGGTCGAGGAGCCGCTTCGCTGGTGGTCGTCCCCTCCTTCAGTGAGGAGTGCCTCGAATTCTGAATCCCGACCGGATAGCAAGTCCAACGACTTCGTCACGTCGAACAACATATTCGACCCTTGCTCGTAAGCGGCCTGCGACCTTCCTCTGCCGACGTTCCTGGGCTTCAAGTTGGGTTCGCGGTCGAAGCTCGGCCAGGCGTCGTCCAGGGTTCGGATACGACGCCTCAACCCGCCGCGAAGCAACCCCGCCCGCCCAGTGTCGCCGAGGTATTCCACCCGGTCCGCGAATTCTCGCCGGGCATCCTCGTCGCCGGCCTGGACGGCGACCCACAGGTGGCGGTCGGCTTCAGTCTGCTGGCTCGCCAGAGCGTCGAGGCGGTCCTGGTACTCGACCGTCTCGGGGACGTGCAGCACGGCCACGTCGTCGGCAGAAAACCCCAGATACCATCGGGCGAACGCCCCGACCGGGCAGAGCATGCCCCACGGCCTCTCGAAGAGAAGTGACTCTGGGAGGTGAATCCCGAAGTGTCGGGCGGCCTGATCCTGGTCGATGGCGTCGTTACGACCAATGGTTTCCCGGTGTGCGCGGTAGAGAAACATTTCCGGCACCCGACCGAGCAGCCGCTCGATCCTCCCTTCGTCAAGCGGTTCTAGCAGCCCCCAGAAATCGGCCTGTTTCCCCAACGGGCCGAGGAATATCGGCCAGTAAAATGCGGTTTTCATGACCTTTACACGGCCCTCATCGCTTCGTCTCGGAAACGGCCCAAATCAGAACCACACATCGTCGTCTTTTGGCGGGGCAGGCGGCTCACTGAGCAAGCTCCACCGTTCGAGATCGCAGTAGGTGTCCCTCGCTGTTTCCAAAGTCTTGAGGACATCCTTTTCATTGAGGGGCCAGTATGGGCCTGCTCGCAGCGTATCAAGCAGGCTGACGAACTCCGCATGGCACCACGCACCGGAACGGCCCCACACCCAGCGGTGCGGTTCGCCCGAGTTTTGCCACCTTGCCAAGTTGGCTGCTTCGCTCATCCGCTTCCCCTCATTTACTTCAGCAACGAAACGCACCAAAAGATTCCGCGCTGAGTCTGTCGCTTGCCGCTCCACGGATTGCAACCCATACACGCCACTGATCCGCCCGTCTCGGAAACCGTCGAAGGTGGCTGATTTCCGAGACGGGCAATCCAGCAGCGTGTAGGGTCGCCCATCTGAAAGGAGTTGATCGATGACTCTCGACAAGTTCACCACGTCTTACATCGAAGCTGCGTTCTGGTCATCAACGGATGAAAGCACGCCCCAAGGCGGCGAGCCGATGGACGCCAACCACGGCATTTTTGACTTCGCTGCTGAAACACTGGAACGCATGATGGCCGATTGTGCTTCCTTCCAAGGCCAGCATTGGGAAGACATTCATGATGACTTGGAGCGGGCCGGTCACGATTTCTGGCTGACGCGCAACGGCCACGGTGCCGGCTTTGGGGACGGCGATTGGCCAGAGCGGGTGGGCGAGAAGCTGACGGACGCTTCGCATCGGTGTGGCAGTGTGGACTTGTACGTTGGCGACGACGGAAGGATCTACGCTTGAACACCATTCGGACACTCACAGGCGTTGAAGTCGGTTGCCGCTATCGCTGGCCATGTGACGGATGCCATCCTGATTGTTGGCAGCCACCGCTCAAGGGCGTGGTGCTGGAGCAGATCGATCCCCGAGCGTGGAACGGTTCGCTTGCGTTCCCTTGCAACGACGGTGGGTTGCCTGACGCGGACAAGGTGAAGGCCCATGTTCTCCACTGCCACGGCGAAGGGTTGCTGAACGACAAGGTGCCGGTGCTGTACGAGAGCGTTGATGCCTCTGGGCCGTTCGTTCAGTGGGATAGCTTCGACCAGTTGCGGCCCTATGCCGAAATGTTGGCCGAGTGGGAGACGGCGAGGGCCGGAAAGCTCAACGCCATCGAGCAGCAGCGGCGAGAGCAGATCAAGGAACTGCGAGCGGAGATTCGGAGGACGAAGGCGGAAATGAAGGACCGCGGCATCAAGCGGACATCCTGCTTCAACCGTGTGGATGGCGACACTTACCGATTCAACGCGGCGATCTTCCAACTCGAAACTCGCCTGAAATCGCTCGTTAGCGGCGAGCAATGAAGTGCTACGACTTCAAGCCCTGGCTCGCTAATTGTCGGACTTGAAAAGCGGCTCGGTGAGGAAAACGGTGGCCTACGATGGACGGTGAAATTCATCGAGTGACATCGAGGCTTACCTGGCAAAAGGGATAGATACCCAAGTCAAGATGGTTCGCTACGGAAGGAAAGCGCATGTTCAAATTTCACGAATACCTGGCGCGACGTGACGGCATCAGCCTGGAGGAGGCCGCACGTCGATCCTTGGCGCGAACATGGGAACTGGCTCAGACGGGCAAGGTGATGGTTTTGATCACCGCATTCGTGCAGGGTCTTTCGCCCGACAAGAATGCCGCCCGCAATGCAGTGCTGGCCAGCAGCATCAGAGACGTCCGGTTCGGGTACACGCCGCTGTATGGGTATTGGGCTTACGACGAAGCCGATCCCGAGTCTGGTGTCACGTCGAAGCGGAAGGCCCGAGAGGACACCTTCTTGGTTTCGGCACCTTCGCGGATTCCGAATGCCGAGTTGCGGTCCATCGTGCTTGGGTGGCTTCAGAAGTTCAACCAAGAGGCGGCAGTTGTCAAGTACGCTGATTCCGAGATCGCGTACTTGCTGGTCGCCAACGGCGAGGAGAAGCCACTCGGCAGGTGGTCGATCAACCGGCTGGCCAACATCTACTCGCAGATGAGAGGAGGGGGCGACATGCCGACTAGAACGTTCGTCTTCGAGGCTGCCGACGATCATTCTTGGTCTGCACAACTGGCGATGAATGTGATGGCCGAAGAGTAGCGGACGCCGCTTGGGCCGGGCTGATCCCGCCCAATCAGTTCGTTCTTGGGCGTAAAGTCCGTCTCGATGCCGGCGAGAAGCTCGGTCAGGTCGAGCCGGGAGTTGTCGCGAATGTCCTGTGCGGCGAACCTGACAGCAGTTGAACAAATCGAGCGCAACGTTCATCGTCGTTCTGCGAAACGAAGGGAAGCGAGGATCGCCCCGGAATAGAGGCGACCTCGCTGACGAATACACGCCGGATTTACGAGCGTCTCGGAAACGCTTCACTGACGGGTTGTCGGATGTCGTCCGATCCACCGCCGCACCGTCTCACGGGACAGATTGAGTTTCTCAGCGATCAAGGCCATCTGATCCCCAGCGTTGTGCAGTTCGAGAATGCGTTGAATCGTGCCGGGGCTGATGTTCGCGCCGCCTTTCTTTTCCGATTCGGGGAACGGGTCGGTAACGCCGCCAAACACCGGCTCCAGCCATTCCGCCAGTTTGCGGATCATGGCGTGCAGATCGGACCAGCGTTCGTTGGTGTAGGCGTTCAGGTCGCCCTCGACGGGTTCGCCGTGGCTCAGGAAAAGGTCGGCGAGATAGTCGCCG